>JAKIUV010000113.1 GCA_021647375.1 Robiginitomaculum sp. | reverse complement strand
CGGATTGTAATGGCGCCCCCAAACTACCGCCCGGATGAAACACCTTGAAATCCTCTGGCGTGAACCCCCTAGACTCCAACAAAGCCACAGCCAAAGCATCACCGAGCGCCATTTGTAATGTGGTCGATGTGGTCGGTGCGCCCGTAACGCTACAAGCTTCGGGTGTATCGGGCAGGTGCAAGAGATAATCTCCCGCCTTGCCAAGGGCGCTGTTCTTGTTACAGGTCATTGCAATGAGCGGGATGGCCGCCCGCTTGCAATATTGGATAATATCGGCCAGCTCAGTGGTCTCGCCAGAGCGAGAAAGCGCAATAACGCAATCGGCTTTGGTGATCATGCCCATATCGCCGTGAGACGCTTCGGTCGGGTGAATATATAAGGCGGTGGTTCCGGTCGAGGCCAATGTGGCGGCGATTTTGCGGGCGACATGGCCGCTTTTGCCCACGCCCGTCAGCACAGTATGCCCGGATATAGCTTTTATAGCCGCGACAACATCGGCGAATTCCGCCCCCAAGCCATTTGCGAGGGCAGCTAGTCCTTGGGCTTCTATATCAATGACCCGGCGGGCTACTTTTACGGCGTTAAATTTTGTCATAATGTTATCTTTATCAGGGTTGCTGGTCATTTGGAAGCGCTCTTAGGTGAATACCGCGTGTGACGACTTTTATGGGCGACCAAGTGAGCTTTTTGAGCATATCCGGGCTAGTCGTGATTCGGGTTTTTTGTACGGCTTTGCGGTCTCGGAATGTTTGAGGTAGGCCTTTTATCCCGTCTTTGACGCCGCGCAAGGTCGGCTTAAACCGACCCTTGCGGATGAGCGCCCAGCCCAGATAGGCCAGATTGGCACCAATATGAAGCGGGGTGAGCAAAATTAAAAGCGGCCAAGGCATGTTTTTGAAAAATGTCCATATCCGGTTTCGTGTGCCGTGATATATGGCAAATTCAGGGACTTTGTCCGAAATGCCAGAGCTTATATGGTCAACAATGGCGTCCGGTGATTGCAAACATTCACCGCCCGCAAGCTGCATACGAAAGGCCAAGTCAACATCTTCGTGGTAGCAGAAAAACCGCTCATCAAATCCGCCGAGCGTTAGGAATTTAGCCCGGTGATACAAGGCGGCGGCGGCGCACGGGCCGAACACCAGTCCTGCCTTGGGTGGTTCTATCTGCTTCCCGTATCCGGCGCGAAAGGCTATGCCGGAGATATGATAACAATCCCCAACCCCGTCTAGGGTGGGTGTTTCCGCAAGGGCTAAATATTGGGTGGAGCCGACCATTGTTATGTTCAGCGCCGTATTGGAAGCTTTCAAGAGTTGCTCTAGCCAATCTGGCCGGGCAAAGGCATCTGGATTGAGCAGTGCGAGCCAAGGGGCTTTGGCCAATTTGGCCGCCTTGTTATTAGCGGCGGCAAAGCCCGTATTCTCGCCAAGCTCCATAATGATAAACCGCTCGTCCAGCTCTGGCAATGTGCCCATAGAGCCATCGGTCGAGCCATTATCGACGATAAAACACTCGAAATCCTGCTCGCTCTGTGCCTGCACGGACGCAATACAGCGGGCGAGCCACTCACCCGCATTGTAATTGACAATTATGATGGATGCTTTCGGTATTTTTCCCTCCAAAACTAAGACAATTTATCACAACACTAATAACACAGGTGTGACACAACAAACCATTGCGTACAAAGGGAAATATCCTTATATCGTCCGCAACTGATTTACACTATAAGCCGGATTGTCGGCACAAGGATAAAATACATGCCAAATACACAAAATGCCCAGAACAATGACTACAAGGTTGCGGATATTTCCTTAGCCGATTGGGGCCGCAAAGAAATTAATATCGCCGAGACGGAAATGCCGGGCTTGATGTCCCTGCGCGAAGAGTTCGGCGAAAGCCAACCCCTCAAGGGTGCGCGCATTGCGGGCTGTCTACATATGACAATCCAAACTGCGGTTCTCATCGAAACACTGACAGCCTTGGGCGCAACAGTGCGTTGGTCGTCTTGTAACATTTTCTCAACCCAAGACCAAGCGGCGGCAGCCATTGCGGTTACGGGTGTTCCGGTCTTTGCTTGGAAAGGTCTAATCGACGACGAGTTTTGGGAATGTATCCATGCGACGATTAAAGGGCCAAATGGCTGGACGCCCAATATGATTTTGGACGATGGTGGTGATTTGACCGTCCTCATGCACGAAGACTATCCAGAGCTGATGAAAGACGTGAAGGGCTTGTCCGAAGAAACTACCACGGGTGTGATGCGGCTCTATCAAATGGAAAAATCCGGTAAGCTTGTTGTGCCCGCTATCAATGTCAATGACAGCGTGACCAAGTCTAAATTCGATAATCTTTACGGTTGTAAGGAAAGCTTGGTCGACAGTATCAAGCGGGCAACCGATGTTATGTTGTCGGGTAAAACTGCGGTTATTTGCGGGTTTGGCGATGTGGGCAAGGGGTCTGCGGAAAGCTTGCGCTCACAGGGTGCGCGGGTGAAAGTCACCGAAATTGACCCAATTTGTGCTTTGCAAGCCGCCATGGAGGGCTATGAGGTCGTGACCATGGAAGAGGCTGCGCCTGTTTGTGATATTTTCGTGACGGCCACGGGCAATAAAGACGTGATCACAGTCGAGCATATGCGCATGATGAAAGACCGGGCAATCGTCTGTAATATCGGGCATTTTGATAGCGAAATTCAAATCGAAGGCTTGCGCAATTATGAATGGGACAATGTTAAACCCCAAGTCGACGAAGTGGTATTCCCGGACGGAAAACGCCTGATCATTCTGGCCGAGGGGCGTTTGGTCAATCTTGGTTGCGGTACGGGTCACCCTAGTTTCGTCATGTCTGCCAGTTTTACTAACCAAGTTTTGGCGCAAATCGAGCTTTGGGAAAACCATAAGAACTATGAGAACAAAGTTTATGTCTTGCCAAAACATCTGGACGAAAAAGTTGCCGAATTACATCTGGCTAAACTCGGTGCGAAGTTGACTAAGCTATCCGACGAACAATCTGAATATTTGGGACTTCCAGTAGAGGGACCTTATAAGCCGGACCATTATCGTTATTAAAGAAAATACCAAAACGGCGGTGCAATCTCGTGCCGCCAAAACTGCCCTTAGAATAATAATAAAAAGCGAAGAGCCTTAAAATCTAAAGGAGCGTATCATGCGCCAACATTACGAATTTACATCCGAATCGGTTTCCGAAGGCCATCCGGATAAAGTCGCCGACAGGATTTCTGACGAGATCGTCGATCTGTTTTTCCGCGAAAGTGTCAAGGACGGCATGTCGCCTTGGGATGTGCGTGTGGCAGCAGAAACCCTGACCACCACCAACAAAGTGGTGATTGCGGGCGAAACGCGCGGTAGCGATAAAATCACCAATGACATGATTATTGACGTAGCACGCCAAGCCATCAAAGACATTGGCTATGAGCAAGACGGCTTTCACTGGAACACGGCGGATATTGATATTCTCCTCCATGCCCAAAGCGCAGATATTGCCCAAGGTGTGGACGATGGCTGCGGCATGCACGCCGAGGAGGGCGCAGGCGACCAAGGCATTATGTTTGGCTATGCCTGTAACGAGACCCCGGCGCTGATGCCTGCACCCGTTTATTACAGCCACAAAATTTTGCAACGCATTGCCAAAGCCCGCAAGCTTGAGGGCAAGACCCAACTTGGCCCCGACAGCAAAAGCCAAGTGACAGTGCGTTACGCCAACGGCAAACCTGTGGGTGCGTCGGCCATCGTGCTTTCGACCCAACATCTGGACGAGAGCATGTGCAGTGAGGATGTGGCGGAATTGGTCAAACCGTATATTTATGAAGAGCTTCCGGACGATTGGATTACGGACGAAACCATTTGGCATATTAACCCGACGGGTAAATTTGTAATCGGCGGGCCGGACGGGGATAGCGGCCTTACGGGACGTAAAATTATCGTTGATACATACGGCGGTGCCGCCCCCCACGGCGGCGGTGCGTTCTCGGGAAAAGACCCGACCAAGGTTGACCGTAGTGCAGCCTATGCGGCGCGGTATCTGGCGAAAAACATTGTTGCGGCGGGGATTTCTGATTGGGTTAATATCCAACTTTCCTACGCTATTGGCGTCGCCAACCCTACCTCTATTTACGTAGACATGGGCGGTAAAGGCCAAGTCAGCGAGACTGAGCTAGAAGCCGCAATCCGCGAAGTTATGAACCTAACCCCGCGCGGTATTCGCGAGCATTTACAGCTTAACAAACCAATATACGCCCGCACATCCGCCTACGGCCATTTTGGCCGCACACCGGACAATGAAGGCGGGTTCTCGTGGGAGAAAACTGATCTGGTAGATGCGCTGAAAGCAGTTTTGTAACTACTCTGCCGCTGCAATCGTAGAAATGTCTTCGCGCATATCCTTATCCAGCAATTGACCCTGTTTTTTCCTGGACATCATTTCGCGGGCTTTGGCGTAGGCGGGGTCGTTCCAGAACATGAGGCAGCCATTACAGCCGCGTCCGCAACACCCGTCTAGGCCTAATTTTGGGTTTATTTTGGGTTTGCGGTCTTTGTTGGCAGCGGCTACGGACGTTTTAAGGGCATCGCGGCGGCGAACATAGAGCGGGTTTTCGGGGTCGTCTGTGCGGCCTGAGACTTCTAGGCGTTGGGCGACTTTGTCTAACTTGACGCGGTTCCACTGCGCTTCGGTCAGGAGTGTTTCTTTGCGCACTACGGTTCCGACAGGCATACGGGCTTTCAACTCGTCCAGATTTTCTTTATCAAACAAATCGAACGGAATGCGTATGACGGGCTTGATACCTGCGTGGACGACTTCGGTTTTCACGCCGGGGTAGTCTTTGTTAATGACGCCCGCTCTGTCTGCAACATTGTCAAATTCGTAGAGACGCAAAAGCACGGTTTCCTTGCCGTCGGGGGGCAGAAATTCCATCACATCACCGGCTAGCAATTTATTTTTCACACCGAGATAAAAAGCCTCACTATCGACCTCAATGATAGAGCCTGCGAATTCCCATGCGCCGAGCGTTTGGGTTTGCTCGTAATTATGACCATAATTGGTCAGGCGACCGTCGTGGAAAGCCAGGGTGAAGCCCCGGTTAGAGACATTCATCAACTCGTTCATATAGGGCTTAGGATTGAAATTTTTCGGGTCGCTGGCCCAATCATCCATGGCGGCACGGTAAGCACGGGCGACGACCGCCACATAATAAACCGACTTGCCGCGCCCTTCGACTTTCAGACTATCGACACCCAGCGCCAGATACTCATCTAGCTTAGGCATTAGGCATAAGTCTTTGGAATTTAAGATATAAGCTGCGTTATTACTCTCTTCTATGGGCATGAAATCACCGGGGCGGTGACCCTCTTCAAGCAAGAACTCGAACATGTCTTTGTTGTCTTCGGTGATTTCCAATTCTTCAATCGTGCCGTCTTTCAGGCGCAAATGCATTTTGTAACCCCAACGGCAAGAATTAGAGCAATTGCCTTGGTTAGCCCCGCGTTCTGACATAAAATTGGACAGTAAACAGCGCCCGGAATAGGTCATGCACATAGCGCCGTGGACGAAGGCTTCCAGCTTAATATCAGGGCATTTCTCGCGGATCTCGGTGAGTTCTGCGAACGAGACTTCGCGGGCAAGCACGCATAAATCCGCACCCATATCTTCCCAAAACTTCACCGACATCCAAGAGCAAACATTAGCTTGGGTCGAGACATGCAAAGGCACATCCGGCGCATGGGTTTTCACATATTGAAACACGCCCGGGTCAGCGATGATAACACCGTCAGGCTTTAGCTCTTTGATGGTCTCGACATACTCTTCGAGCTTGGGCACGTCTTTGTTGTGGGAAAATAGGTTGAGCGTTATATATATCCGCTTGCCGTGCCCGTGGGCGAATTCGATGCCCTCACGGATTTGCTCAAGGGAAAATTCAGATTTTGTGCGCAAAGACATATCTGGCGTACCCAAATAGATAGCATCCGCACCGTACAGTACAGCCGTCTTGAGCTTGTCCAGATTACCCGCAGGCATCAATAATTCTGATTTTAGTTCTGTCATGTTTTCTTTCTTTGGGGGCTATTGTCACATTTACTACTCTGC
>JAKIUV010000112.1 GCA_021647375.1 Robiginitomaculum sp. | reverse complement strand
CCGCCCGCACGTTTATCCCTCTCCTCCCCCCCCCCACCAAACTCATGAATACAAGCACCGAGCGTCACCGCGCTATCCACACAGCGCCCCGTAATGACAATATCGGCACCGTTGTCTAAAGCTTGCGCGATGGGAAATGCGCCGAGATACGCATTGGCGCTCATGATTTTGTCTAATTCCGGCAAGGCATGACCGGAAAACATTTCGCGCACCGCACCATAAACGCCCGCGCTCAAGGGTTCCAAAATATCATCACCGCTCACCACAGCAACCCGCAAATCCAGCCCCAAATCTTGCACCAATGCCCGAACGGCTTTAGCACAAGCAACAGGGTTCACCCCGCCCGCATTAGAAATAATTTTAACGCCTTGGGCGGCGATTTCGGGCAAGTTTTGCCGCAATACGGACGAAACGAAATCAAGCGCATACCCCTTGCTTGCGTCCTTGGCCCGCGCCCGCGCCATAATCGACATGGTAATTTCCGCCAGATAATCAAACACGATATAGTCAAGGTTTTTAGAATCATGATTATTGGCCGCAAGCAATTGCGGCACCGCCATATCGCTCTCGCCCCAATAGCCGCTCGCCCCGCCGATTTTCACTATTTTTTTGTCACTCATAATTTGATGTCGTCCATATTTGATGTCGTCCATGCCGTGTTGAGGAATGGCCCCTTGCTTTTCGCCTTGAAACCAATATTATAAACAGAACGTTCTGTTTGTTGGTTAGTGAATTATAGAAATATAGGAAATGAGTCAAGCCATTTGTAACGAGCCTAAAAAGTGTATAAGACCGTTTGAAATACGAAAGGAACGGAGAAAGCCTGGTAGATTATTACAGCAACATGATGTGTTGTTTTAACATGAAGTTTTGTTTTAAAGTCATGTAACCTTTAATGTCATGTAGCCTTGTAGGGTGGATTAGCGCCTCTTGCGCGTAATCCACCATTGGTACACACCATCCTACCAGATACAGGGTATTTTGAATAATAAAATCTACCCGTCTCCATGACAGTGATCATAACAATAGTGACCAAATGACAAAAATGAAAATTCCCTCAGACAGCGGTGAAACGCAACACCTAACCCGCCGCGAGCAACAAGTGCGCGAAACCAAAGACGCCTTATGCGCCGCGACCATTCGCTGTTTGGATAAATACGGCTATGCTAGAACAAGCACCAGCCGTATCACACAAGAAGCCGGAGTTTCACGCGGCGCCCTCACCCACCATTTTCCGACCAAAGAAGATTTGATCGTCGAGACAACCAATAAAATATTGCGCCCGGTGGCTAATTTGCCGAAGAAACCTGCGCCAAACACGAACCTGCCTGCTGATGAATATGAATTATCCATTATAAAATCCGAGCTGCATCGGGTGTGGAAACAAGTCGCCAACACCGCCGAAGCCCGGGCTTTACTGGAAATTCTGATTGCATTTCGTACCGATGCCAAACTGAAACAAAGGATTAAGCCAGACCTGGTGCGCTGGAACGCCCGTATGCAGCAGTCCATTATATTAAACTACACCTCGGCTGACGGAGACGACGAACGGCTTGACCGTATTTGGCAAATCGCCCGCGTTTTTTACCGGGGCCTGATAACCCATGATGCCTTTGTGGAAGACCCGGCTGAACTCGGTGAAATAGTCGACGAATTTGTCAACATGCTCGCCCCGATGATGCAATACCGCCACCGCTAAACGTGAAATGAGAAATTGCCTAATGTCCACAGACCCTAGATTTTATCTAGTCCCCTGATGTGCTAAACCCCCGTCTTACCAGACGGGGGTTTTTACAAATTTGGGCGGCGAAATAGGTTTGTCTCCGAGCATGAACCAAACGTATGGCGCTCTACTTTGTGCTTGGAACCAATAAAGCCCCGAGCCGCTTCATCGGCGCGACATCTTCCAAAGCCAAACGCGCGGCCCACCCAGTGATCGCGCGCATTATCACGGGCTCACGCCAATTTGGTGCGATTTCCGCAAGCGGCATGAGGACGAACGGACGCGACAGCATGCGCGGATGTGGCAGGGTCAAGGTTTCGCCCTTGCGCATCGTTCGGCCATCATAATTTATCACCTGCCCGTGATAATCCAATATATCCAGATCCAGCGGGCGCGGCGCATTGCGCTTGGCCGCGACCCGCCCGAAAGCTGCCTCAGTTTTCTTGAGTAGCGCCAGCAATGCGTGCGGGTCAAGCTTCGTCTCCACCGCTATCACGGCATTTATATAGGGCGGCTGGGCGTCCGGGTCTGGCCAAGCTGGGCTTTGCCAGAGATTGGACGTTTTCAGCACATCCACACCGAACTGTTGTAACCGCTCCACCGCTAACAAGAATGTTTCTGCGGGGGTAACGGTCTTGCCCCGATATTGCGCAGCTTGGTTGGCGCCCAGAGCCACATAGATAGCCAAGACTAACCGCCTCTTTTCATGAGTTGGCTTTCATAACGCGCGCTTTTTGACGGTTCCAATCGCGGTCTTTCTGGGTTTGGCGTTTGTCTATATTTTTCTTACCCGTACCAATACCCAACAATAATTTAGCCAAACCGCGCTTATCGAAATACAGCTTAAGAGGCACCAAAGTCCGCCCCTTGCGCTGCACCGCCCCCATAAGTTTGTTGATTTCGCGCCGCTTGAGCAGCAATTTACGGTGGCGAGTCGGCGCATGGTTGAACTGGCTGGCTGGCTCATATATGGGGATGGTGGCGTTAATCAGAAAAATCTCTGTCCCCTCCACCGAAGCATAGCTCTCGGCGATATTGGCATGACCAAGCCTGAGGGCTTTGACCTCTGTCCCGACCAGCATAATACCAGCCTCGAAGGTTTCCTCTATGGCGTATTCATAGCGCGAACGGCGGTTTTCGGCGATGGCCTTGGAATGATGTGCTGGGCGTTGTTTGCGAGCCATGTTAGACCTCGACACCCGCAAGCTTCATTGCCACTTGCACAGCCGCCTTGGCGCTATCGTCGCATTCTATAATCGGCAAGCGCACATCTGGCTGCATTTTACCCATTAAACTCAGCGCGTATTTTGTTGGCGCAGGACTAGCATTCAGAAATAAGTCCTTGAATAAACGATCCATTTTCTCATGAATAAGGCGTGCTTGACTAAATTCGCCCGCCGCGCACAGCTTGTGCATTTGCGCACATTGCCTCGGTGCAACATTGGACGCCACAGAGATACAGCCCGAACCACCATGCGCCCAATGGGCCAAAGCCGTCGGGTCGTCGCCGGACAACTGTATAAAATCTGCGCCGCACACGGATTTATAATCGGAAACCCGCGATAAATCAGACGTAGCGTCCTTTAGCCCGATAATATTGGGAATTTCTGCCAAACGTCCCATTGTCTCAAGGTCAATATCAACAATACTACGCCCCGGGATATTATACAGAATAATGTCAATATCCACGGCTTTCGCGATTGCTTGAAAATGCTGGAACATGCCCTCCTGGCTCGGCTTGTTATAATAAGGCGCTACCGCCAGCACGGCACCTGCGCCGCATTTCTGGGCTTCGCGCCCCATATGAACGGCCTCCGCCGTATTGTTGGAACCAATACCCGCAATCACTGGCACGCGCCCGCCCGCAGCCTGGACACATAATTCAATAACATGCACATGTTCTTTATTGCTCAAGGTCGATGCTTCGCCCGTGGTGCCGCACGGCACTAGGCCGTCCGTACCCGAACGGATTTGCCAATCGACAAAGTCGCTATAGGCATCTGCGTCAACAACGCCGTTCTTAAACGGCGTTACCAGAGCTGTAAGGGAACCGGTTATCATTTTTTCTCTTTCCTATAGAAGCTATTAGGTGTTTTCAACTTCATGGTTAATTATTCTTAAAGTAAACAGTTTTACACTTAAATACAGCCACAATATGGCACTTGATGTATTTTGGGTGTATTTATGGACGTTCTACACTTGAACCTAAGAAAACCAAGGTTAAAAACGAATTATGACAATGCCTATCCACAAAATTCTTAAGTTCATTACAGCGTACCTGCTCATCGGCTTATTTAGTCTTTCTGCAAATGCAACCATACCAACACCGCGCCTTAAACCCGCCGTGCCCCATACCTCTAGCTTGTTGTCAAAAAATGACGCCAATAGATTTCGCCGCGCCATGCACGCCGCTGACAAACAAAGATGGCCTGAGGTCGAGAATTTTCTACGCCGTATTGATGACCCGACTGCCCGTAAAATTTTGGAATGGCGGCTAGCGGCAGACGACCCTTATGTGTCTTTTGAACGCCTGACCCGTGTAACCCAGACCCAGTCCAATTGGCCGCGTATGACCCGTATCCGCTCCAAGGCCGAAACCCTGATGTTTGACCGCCCCCCGTCTGTCAATTTATCAGCGGGCGATACCATAGCCTGGTTTATGGGCGTCGAGCCTGTGTCCGGCGAAGGCCGCGCGGCTATGGCGCGGGCTTATTATGCGCGCGGACAAATGGACATTGGCGACAAATGGCTGAAATCCGCATGGCGGTCTTCCCGGCTCAGCCGCGACCGCCAACGTGCCTTATATAAACGCTATAAAGACCGCCTAAGCCCCGAAGACCATGCCGCTCGCGCCGACCATTTGATCTGGCTGGGGCGGCGTTATTATAGCAGTGCAGGCGCACTTTTGTCCATGATGAACAGTTCTGATCGCGCGCTTATGGATGCCCGCATGAAGGTTGGTGCCAATCGCAGCGGCATGAATAACGCCATAAAAACACTGCCAAATTCGGTTAAAAACGATACGGGGTTATGGTTCGAGCGGGCCCATTGGCGGCGCAAACGACTAACAGAGCAATCCGCGCTTGAGGCGCTCCTGAAAATTGACACCCCTGCCCGCACAACACGCGGCAAACAGCGGGTTTGGTTGGAAAAGAAACGCATTGCCTATTGGGCCATCTCCAAAAAACGTTGGCAAGATGCTTACGACTTGACCCTAAACCACGGCTTTACCTCCGGCCAATATTTCGCCGAAACCGAGTTTTTGGCAGGCTGGCTGGCGCTGACAAAATTAAACGACCCCAATAAAGCCTTGCCCCACTTCACCAAACTAAAAAATGGTGTATCCCTACCCGTCTCATTGGGCCGGGCAAGCTATTGGATGGGCCGCGCGGCGGAGAGGTCTGGCGACCCTAATGCCAACACCTATTATGCAGAATCCGCCAAATTCCCCAATGTCTATTATAGCCAGCTAGCGGCAGAACGCATTGGCCAAGGGTTTGCCTACACCCAATTGCCCCATGAAAACACGGCAAAAATTTACACGCCCGATTTTGAAAACCGCGAGTTGGTTCGCGCCTTGCGCATGATCGGTGAAATCCAGAGCGAACGTACTTTTAACCAGTTTTCATTCCACTTGGACGATATTGTCACGAAGCCGAACGATTTGACCCAACTCTCTATATTGGCTAAAAATTACGGCTTTATGAAACCGTCTGTGCGTGCCGCCAAGCAGGCAGGCCGCCTCAATACTATGCTAACAGAATCTGGTTACCCTAAGCCGGAAATTATCACGGCACTCTCCAGAAAATACGACATCCCTTTCGTGCTGGCCATTGCTCGCCAAGAAAGTGAATTTAACACCAAAGCTCACTCCCATGCCAATGCTTATGGTATGATGCAAATGATCAACTCCACCGCCCGCGTCACCGCCAAACGCGCCCGCATCCCCTATCAACGGGCGTGGCTAACGGGGGATCCGGAATACGCGACCAGGCTCGGCGCTCAGCATATCAATGATCTGCTCAAGCAATTTGATGGCTCCTATATTATGACCGCCGCCGCCTATAATGCTGGCGGACACCGGGTGCGCAAATGGAACAAAACCTACGGCGATCCAAGGCTCGGCCAGATTAGTGCCATAGATTGGATCGAAAGTATCCCGTTTAGCGAGACCCGGAATTATGTCCAACGGGTCATGGAAAACCAACAAGTCTACCGCGCACGGCTCAACAATAATCAAGCCGAGTTAAAACTGGTACACAGTATGAAACATGGGGCTTTCCGTTAGGACTACGCCGAAATAAAGAGAAAAACTCTTCACAATTACCTATATTGTCATCCCGGGCTTGCCCCGGGATCTCATAGCTTGCGGCGAGCGCGAGGCCCCGGATCAAGTCCGGGGTGACAGGCTGGGGTGACAGGCAGGC
>JAKIUV010000013.1 GCA_021647375.1 Robiginitomaculum sp. | reverse complement strand
CGGACATTGCGACAGTGACTGTTCCCCCAGCATTTGATACATCTTTTGGGCTTAATGACCTCGCCCGTGCCTATCTGGACATAAATTGCGCCCATTGCCACAAACCGGATGGCTCGGCGTCCAATTCGGGACTGATGCTGGAATGGGGCGAAACCGATCCAACCCGCATAGGTATCGGCAAACGACCAACGGCGGCTGGCCGGGGGGCGGGCGGTTTTTTAACCGTGATTGTACCCGGCGATCCTGACAATTCGATCATGACTTTTCGGATGAACTCGACAAAAGCAGGCATAGCCATGCCAGAACTTGGCCGAACCCTGGAACACAAACAAGGCGTGGCGCTAATACGCAAATGGATCGCAGATTTCCCGGTTGAGTGATAAATAAAAGTGACGGTTACCGCAAATCCGTGGATCCGGTGTAAACCTTATGAACCTGAAGTTCAGGTGGGTGCCGCATAACTAGACCACGATCTAGACAGTGGTAGCTCCCTAAGGTTAATTTAAGGTCCCTAGGTTACGTGTTTCTCACAAAACCCGCAGCAACCGTCTGTGCTAATGTGAGGGCTTAGGTGGGAGAATGCAAGGAGGAAAGTAACAGAGTTTTCTTCATAAAACCGCAAAAGGGGCGATAAATCAGCGTTCATCTCATGCAAACTTGACAGCTACCAAGACCAATCTTGGCGTATCTTAAACTTTAGCGTAGTTTCGCCCTCTGCGGGGACTTTTACCGTCCAGACATAGGAATACGCATCGGGTGCTGTGCTTTTGTGGCTTTCTGACAGGATTTTATAATCTGTGTTCCAGCCCCAAAGTTGTTGACGGATGACGACCTCAATCGGTTCGTCTTTGGCATTGGTGATTTCATATTCCATATCGTGGTCAGAGACATAGCGGCTTATTTTATTGGCTTTGACATGGGTCGGCTTGACATTGACGTCAAAGGCTTCGCCGATTTTCAATGCCAATTCAGAGCCGCCCGGAATGTGGGTGATCATTTCTTCGCCGATAAATTGCGCCCGGCCTCGTTTATTATTGGCATAGACCCGGATAATACCCTTGGGCAGAGCTTCGCCGAGGCCCGCCGCACGGGAATTGGAAAACACAATGCGGACATCGGCGGCTTGCGGGTCTTTGATGGTGAGAAAGCCGCTTTGCTGATATTCAAACACTTTTTTGGCATCGACCTTATCGGCAGTTAAAAACCCGACCTGTTTGGTTTGGTTCGACGCAATCGTCGTGCGGCCAGGTAGGGGGTAGAGATAATTATCGCCGATACGCTCATAAGGATTGCTCTCAGTGCCGCCTTTGCGGACATTACGGTTTTGTGTGCGGTTTCGGTTATTGCGTTGGTTATAATAATTGTAATTATTGAACTGTTGCAGATGCAGATTGCGGGTGAATTGATTGCCCACATGCCCAGCGACCAGAGAGACTTTGGTGTCCTTGAACGTGGTTTCGGTTTGGTTGGTTAAGGTGGCCCAGCCTTGGATGTTCATTTCCTCTTTGTCTTCATCAAACAGCATCACATAATCCGCCCGCCAGCCCAGCCCGTCCGAGAGATAGTTCAGTGTGGCTTTGCGTTTGCCGCCGCGTTCCGAATGTACGATAGTCGAGAGCGTCGGGTTCGCCCGCAGGTTTTCCGGCACACCATCAAAGATCACCCGGGTCGGTAGGTTATCATCGCGCAAAACCTCGATACGCTTGCCAATTTGTACGACCACACCATTGTTAACTGCCAGCACTTTGGCTTTCTCGCGGGTTTCGACCCCGGTGCCCGGATTGGTGCGGATAATGGTGACGGTCGTACCGACCGCTTTTTGCATCAATTTTTGCGGGGTTAGCAGGTCGTAATCAAAGTTCTGCTCAACGATTTCGATGCCGTCGGCGATAAAAGTTGCGGACGGCGCATTAATCTTGGACGATACACCCGGCAAAATAACCGTATTGCGCCCACGCTCAAACGATATATCGCGGACATCTTCAATAAGCGCCCGGTTATCACCGTAAATGGTCATAGATAGCTCAGAAACCTGTGCAAAAGCACTCTGTCCAGAGATTGAAGCTAAAGCCGTGAAGATAAGTAGATATTTACGCATGAAAGTCTCCCAATAACCAATTTCGTACACTTTATGGGCGGAATATAGCAGAAATAAGGCGCAGTGGCTATGATATATCTTGTGCAATTAGCCGCGTAAATCCGCTTGCACTTAATTCGCCTTTCGCCTATACACCGCCCACTTAAATCAAAGCAAAGCGCGAAGAGATGTTTGTAGCCTGCCAAGCAAGTAAAAAAGTACGGTTAAGAGGCGACGATTTTCGTGAGGTGCCAAGATGGTGAAAAAGCAAAAGGAATGACATCATGTCAAAGACAACAGTTTTAGAAGTAGAAGTTCGTGAACGCACAGGCAGAGGCGGCGCTCGTGCTGCACGCCGCGAAAAATTGGTGCCGGGCGTTATTTACGGCGGCGGCGAAGATGCAGTTGCCATTAGCCTGAGAGAAAATCAGGTTTTTAGTGCGCTAAACAAAGGTAATTTGATCGGTTCTATGTTGAAAATCTCCCATAAAGGTGAAGAACAACGCGTCATTACCAAAGATGTTCAATTTCATCCGGTCAAAGATATGCCCATGCATATTGATTTCTTCCGCGTGACAGCGAAAACCATTATCGAGATGGAAGTTAGCATTAATATCGTCGGCGACGAAGAATGCCCTGGCTTGACCAAAGGCGGTAATTTGAATGTTGTGCGCCATACAATCGAAGTGAAATGTCCGGCAGATGGTATCCCGGATGCGATTGATGTTGATATTTCTGCACTGGAAATCGGCGATAGCTTGCACGAGTCCGAAATCACATTCCCGAAAGGCGTAAAGCCAGCCATTACCGACCGCGACCCAACCGTTGTCACGATTGCTATGGCGCGTGTCGAGAAAGTGGTTGAGGAAGATGAAGTCGAGGGTGTTGAAGGCGAAGCAGTTGAAGGCGAAGCAGCCGAAGGCGAGACAGAAGGCGAGGGTTAAGCACCTCTTGTCATTTGGGTCCTTGCTCTCTTTCTTTTTCCGTAACGGGAAAAACAGAACTGAAAAAAGGGAGGCACCTATGCTTCTCATTGTAGGGCTGGGCAATCCCGGCGCAAAATACGCGCACAACCGCCATAATATTGGATTTATGGCGGTTGATGCGATTGCGGATGCCCACGGGTTTTCTGCGGCTAAATCTAAATTTAGCGGACAAGTGCGCGAAGGCTTTATCGAAACCGAAAACGGGCGCGTCAAAGCGCTTGTGCTTAAGCCCATGACCTTCATGAATGAAAGCGGTCGCTCGGTCGGGGCGGCGGCGCAATTCTATAAAATCCCCAAAGATAAAATCGTGGTGTTTCACGACGAGCTTGATTTGGACGCGGGCAAGTTCCGCATGAAGTTGGGCGGTGGTATCGCGGGACATAACGGCCTGCGTTCTATCAAAGCCCAGATGGGGGGCGAGTTTCGCCGCGCCCGTATGGGCATTGGCCATCCGGGGCGTAAGGAACAAGTGCATAGCCATGTGCTTTCAGATTTTGCCAAGTCAGACCGCGATTGGGTGGACACATTGCTAGATGCCTGTGCGAGAAGCGCCGATTTGTTGGCAGCGGGCGAAATTGAAAAATTTGCGACGAAAGTCAACCATTTGGCTCCTGCGCCAACATCTAAACCAAGAAGAAATTAGGAATTAATCATGGGATTTAAATGCGCGATTGTTGGTCTGCCCAATGTGGGGAAATCAACCTTGTTTAATGCCTTAACGCAAACCGCATCTGCGGCGGCGGAGAACTACCCATTTTGCACCATCGAGCCTAATGTCGGCGAGGTTCCGGTGCCCGAAGCTCGGCTGCCGATAATTGCGGCCATAGGGGAGTCCAAAGAACAAATCCCGGCGCGGATGAATTTCGTAGACATTGCCGGCCTCGTGCGCGGCGCGTCCAAGGGCGAGGGGCTGGGCAATCAGTTCTTATCCAATATCCGCGAAACCGATGCTATCGCCTATGTGCTGCGTTGTTTTGATGATGATGATGTCACCCATGTTGAGGGTAAAATTGATCCACTAGCCGATCTGGAAGTCGTACAGACCGAGTTGATGCTCGCCGATATGGAGAGCTTAGAGAAGCGCGCACCAGCCTTGCAGAAAAAAGCCAAGAACGGCGACAAAGAAGCTATTTTGACCCTCAAAATGATCGACTTGGCTATGGCCGAGTTGAACGAAGGCCGTCCGGCGCGCTGTGCGGAGATTGATAAAGACGACCGCCAAGCTTGGCGCATGATGCAACTCTTGACCTCTAAACCGGTCCTCTATGTGGCCAATGTGGACGAAGACAGCGCCGCGACCGGCAATGATTATTCCGCGACCGTTTTCGCCCATGCCGAAGCCGAAGGCGCGCAGGCCGTCGTAATCTCTGCGCAAATCGAAAGTGAAATCGCCCTGCTGGACGACGAAGAACGGGTGGATTATTTAGATGCCCTCGACCTCAAAGAACCCGGCCTGAACCGTCTTATCCAAACCGGATATAAACTCCTCGGCTTGGAAACCTATTTCACCGTCGGCCCCAAAGAGGCCCGCGCTTGGACATTCCACGAAGGCTGGAGCGCCCCCCGGTGCGCAGGCGTAATCCACACAGATTTCGAACGCGGCTTCATCCGCGCCGAAACCACGGCCTACGCTGATTTCGTAGAACACGGCGGCGAACAAGGCGCCAAAGAAGCCGGAAAAACCCGCCAAGAAGGCAAAACCTACATAGTCCAAGACGGCGACATCATGCACTTTAAGTTTAATGTATAGGGAGTGAGTAAAGCGTGGCTAACCTCATAGACTGCAAAGACCTTAGACTAACAGATTTACCTGAGGTTGATGATGACAAAGCCGTTTGGGCATTTGCCTCGTCCTTTCACGGTTATATACATTACGGCTCATTTGAAGCTACTGCAAGCGCAGCTAAAAAATCTAAAAGAGAAACGCTTACAGAAATTAGAAACGAGTTGTTCATGTATATGCGAGCAACCAACCATCAAGGTTCAGGCTCAGAACTTCCGCTATATCCGGAGTTGAGGCCACTATTGGTAGCTCTTTTAAAGTAGCATAAATGGAGCCAATATAAAGTCTCAAAACCACTCACCTCTGTGTATACAAGGGGCTATCTATGACCTACCGAGCGCAAGCTAAGTCCCTGCGATGGATACCTGCCGCACCCCAAAGGCACTTCCAAGAGGGCGCAGGTATGAGCGGGTTTCGGTGGGGTATTGCGTTTACCCAACTCCATAAAACTTAGCCGCGACATCTGGGTGTGCGCGTAGTCTTGTTTTCAATATATTCTCCCCGACGACGTTGAATACTGGGTCATTTGGGTCTGTGTTTTGGGAATTGCGCGCTTGGCCTGCGAATTCTGGGAGCAGGGGGATTGGCGCGAATTTGGCTTCTAGTCTGGGGTTGAAGAAATAGGCAATCGAATGGCGCTCAGTGCCGCGCGGTGGGCTGATAACGCGGTGGGGTGTAGCGCGCAGATAACCGCCCGTCGCTACTTGCAGCATTTCACCTAAATTCATCACCAAGGCGTCCTCCCCCGTAACAGAAATTGGTGCGGCTTCAATGATTTTACCGTCAATATCCACCTGCAAGCCGCCGACTTTGTCTTGCATGATAAAGGATAAAAAACCCGTATCGTGATGCCAGCCGACGCCTTGGGAAGACCCGCCCGTTTCGGGGACACGATAACGTATTAGCTTGAGCCGCGCATCGCCCTTGGGGTGAAAATTGTCATCAAAATAATTTGCACCCAAGCCCATACCAACGGCTAAAGCGCGGATAATCAGCATGCCAATTTCGTACATGCCGTCCATCCAGTCCTCAGTCGCAGGACGCAAGCTTGGTACGGGTTTGGGCCATTGGTTGGGGCCGCGTAAATTGCGCCAAGCTGGGTCGCCGTCCTTTAATATGGGTTCGGGTCTCTCGTCCCCGAAGTCCAGCTGGTCGCGCCAGTCTTGTTCCCCGCCCGTCAACTCATTGCCCAAAACCGTATAGCCCCGAAAATGCCGTGAATTTATCAAGTTAAGTTTTTTGCGTTCCTCTAATGGTAAATTGAAAAATGCTTGTATAGCCTCCGCGATCTTCAAATGCCGCACCGACATGCCGTGCCCGACAATATAACAAAAACCCTGATGATGGCAAATATCGCGCAGCTGCACGGCGATCGCGTGTGCGGCTTGGTTTTCGGGGTTTTGCCGTAAGCCAGAAATATCAAGTACGGGTAATGCGGTCACTTATTGTCCTCTCATAACTGCGCACAAAATTCCTGATGTGAATTATACCTTGTTTTTTGACTACAGCATTCCAGCCAAACAGTACACCCGGATTGTTGGGATCATTTGACGGGTTGAGATGCTTGAGAGCGGAGAGGGCGGTTTTGGGGGTTTTCACACCGGTTTTTTGGTCGATACTGGTCATGATACAGCGCGCACAAGGCTTGACGAGATCCAGAATAACTTCGCCGATTTGTAGGGATTTCCAACTATTTTCTGCCCAAGGCGTGTCACACTCAATAACGATATTAGGACGGAACCTATCCATGTATATGGCTACGCCGCCCGTGTTCATAATATAATTGTTCAGTGCGGTAAGGGACGCCGTATTGGTGATCAACACCGGGTAGCCATCGGCGAAACTGACCGGGCTGGGCGAAGTTGTCCATTTTGCACTGGCTAGGCGTTCGGCATTTTCGTCCATGAAGACGAGTGTTACGCTATGGCCGAGCCAGCCCGAAAGGGCTGCGTTGATCTCGCCTTGTACACTGGCCGCATCAACCGTGCTTTTCCAAACCGTCACTTGCTGGCGAGAGGGGGACGGGGTAGGGATTTTGAGCCAATTCTGCCCCGGCCAAGATAGGGCAATGCCTTCGTTTATTTGACTTGTGCAGAGCTGCGCCAGTTTTGGAAATTGCCTCTGGCTAATAAATCCGCCGTCCTCATCCACCAGCATAAAGCGACGATCTCCGGCAAGACCGCGCGGTCTGATCCGCACAGTTTCAAAATCAATCCCCCGCGCACTTTTAACCGGGTATATGTGTAGTGAATGTATCTTATATTTTTTTGACACGCTAACGCCTAATGCTCAGGAGGCGAATATTTTGTTGGACGTCTTGCTATGATATTTCCCGTATCAGGATCCCGGACTATATTTGGTAGCAAACACCTTTCAATATGTATTTGCTTGATTGATGCCAGTTTCTTCTTACCAACTATCCGTGCCATTTGTTTACTGTGTCCCGCATTAGGCGGGCTAATGAGTTTGATAAGCTTAGCAGGAATTCTTCCCGAACCATCTGAACGGCAGGGGTGAGGTCACTATCACGGCTTACAACAAAGGCTTCATCATATTGATCTTTGAATGCTCCGCTGACCAAGGCTAATGCAATATTTACATCAGTTTCCTTTTCTTCATGGGCTTTCCAACGAGAGCCACAAGAACGGCACGATCTGTCTTTTTCCTTGAATTGTCCCAGTATTGGCGTACATCCGTGCGCACGAATAGCTTTTACATACTCTTTGTGTCTATTAGATGCTTCAGGCAACCAATTTGCATATGCAGAAAAATAAAAGACATCAATTATTTCGTGAATATTTGGGTCAATAAATTGTGAAACTAATTGTTTCAGATCATACCATTTCAAATAATCTGAACCTAAGTTGTCGATTGCATGGTAAAGGTTAAATCCATCAACAAAACATTGAACTCTTTTGCGCACGCTTGACCCTAAAAATAAACCCTCGAGCCGTAGCCCGAGGGAAGCGTTTAGGACTAGTCCCAAACGGGATTACTAAGCGTAATATAAAGAGATTTTTACGTATGTAAAGATATGCAAGTGAAAAAACGCACTTTGTTGTATTTTTCCGGATCACTTCTTGAATTTAGCTTCGGCCACCATAGACTAAATCTGTGTCGGGGAGTTTCCAGACTTCGACCATTGCGTCGGCTTCCCAGTCTAGATAGTCTGCGTCGCTCATCAACTCGCTGATATAGGTATCGGTTTTGTTGGACCGAGAGATGTTATAGCTCACAAAACGCGTTGCATAGGGGATGGCGAATGCATCTGCGATTGACCAATCTCCGAACAAGAAATGCCCATCATGTTCGCCGAGTAAGCTTGCGAAAATACCGTCCAACTTGGCCGCAGCCTCCACACATGACTTGGGCATTTCTGTGCGGGTACGACGGCGGAGGTTCATGGGCGCATGTTCGCGAAATTCCCCAAAGTCTGTCTGCATTTGCTTGCACAAAGCCCGGGCGCGCTGTTTGTCCTTGGGGTCTTTCGGCCAGAGATTGGGCACGGCTTGGGATAGCCAATCACTAATCGCCAAACTATCGGGCAGCATATCACCCCCGATTTGCAAGACGGGGACGGTGCCAGCGTCCGACAACGCCAAAAGCTTGTCCTTAAACCCCGGCACATCAAGCTGGATCAGGTTTTCCGTGAACGGCAATTGGCTTTTGCGCAAGACCAGCCATGGTCGCATAGACCAAGAGGAATAATTCTTATTGCCTATATGTAAAGTCAGTTTGCTCATGGTGTATTTCCGTAAATGGCTTTGGCCATGCGTGCGCGGATATTTGTATTATTACGACTAAATACCTGCATATGCATGATGAAAGTCAAATCGTTTTTGTCGTCAATAAAGAACGCCGTGCCGGCCATGCCGCCCCAGTAAAACGTGCCTTTGGGTACGGGGTATTCGCCAGTGCCTTTTGGTGTGGTTTTCACGGCAAAATTCAGCCCGAAGCTGGTGCCAGCACCAAGATGTCCCTTTGGCATGTCGCCCAACTGATCTTTGCGCATCATAGCCAGTGTGGCGGGCTTGATTAATGTGCCGTCATTTCGCTGTAGCATAAGCGCAAATTTGGCATAATCGTCAATGGTGGATACCAGCCCGCTGCCGCCGCTTTCAAAGGCTACGTCTGTGAGAAACGGTCTGTCCACATCCATGCCGAGCGGCAGTTTTGGACTGCCGTCTCGCAAGGGGGATAATCCGGTTTTGCCGTGCTGGTACACGGGTCCGAATTTGGCTCGGTCGGATGCTTTCACCGAAAAACCAGTATGGGTCATGCCCAGTGGTTTGAAGATATTTTCCTTTAGAAAATCCCCCAGTGTTTGCTCGGAAAACAACTCGACCAGCCGCCCCTGCACATCGGTGGAGACACTGTAATTAAATTGGGTTCCAGGCTGGTACAGCAAAGGCATAGCGGCCAACTTTTGGGAGAATTGTTCCAGATTGCGGTCAAAGGACAAGACGCCAGTTTCGTTATACAGGGTGTCAATGGGGGTTGGGGCAAAGCCGTAAGCCAATCCGGAAGTATGGCGCATAAGGTCGCGGATGGTTATAGCGCGTTTGGCGGCTTCCAGCTTCAGAGTGCCGACCGGGTTTTCTCCGACATAGACTTTCATATTGGCATATTCCGGCAGATATTTGCTTAGCGGGTCGTCCAGTTTAAACTTGCCCTGTTCATAAAGCATCATCATGGCCACGCCGACAACCGGCTTGGTCATGGAATAATAACGCCCAACATCGGAACGCTTTAGCGGTATCTTGGCGTCTATGTCCGAATGCCCCGCCGCGCCGTAATAGGTCTCTGTTTCGCCTTCATAAATCAAAACAGAAAGACCGGGAACAATATTCTCGCTCACCAGTTCAGCCAAAACACGGTCAATACGCTCCGTGCGCAGGGACTGCGTAGTAATAGCGAATGGCGGCGGAATTTGGGTTTTTACATGCTCAGTATTGCCTGTATTTTGCGGCGCACTATCGGGCATAGAGCTACAAGCTTGCAAGACCAAGGCCACCATGCCCAAGACACAGATTTTCCAAATTTTACTTATTCGCATATCCCAAACTCCCGATTTATTGCGTTATGATAGAATGCTCCCCAAAAAGAAAAGGGATGGTGGCAAAAACTTAAAATGTTTCACCGCGCAAATCTTTGCGGCCTAACACATCTGCGCCTAAGGAACCAATATAGAGCCAGCCATCACCAGGCTCGGTTCCGCCCGTTGTCAGCGGATACCCGCCCGACGGGTCTTGGTATTGTGCCAGCACTTTGCCGTTCATGTCGATGGCGAATACAAAGCCGTAATTGACGGCCTTCGGGCGCATGGAAGCGGGCAGGCGCTGTACCAATTTGCGCATAAATGGTTTGGCGGACAAATTGTCCAAAGCTTCGGAGCGCGGACTGGTAAGGCCAATCCAGTAGCGCCCGTCTTGGCCTTTATTCAGGTTGTCGGGAAAGCCAGGTAGATTATCTATTACCGTATCGGTGGCGCCCGCCTTACCACCCGTGAGCCAATGCCGTTTGATAGAATATGTCCCGGTTTCGGCAAACAAAATGCAGGCATCGTCCGGGCACATAGCCACACCATTGGGGAAACTTAAATTGTCCACCACGGTTTTGGTGGTTTTATCGGCGGGATTATAGACGAGTATGCGCCCGGTCTTGCCGTGTTCCATTAATTCCAAAAGTGAACCAGCCAAAGTGGAGCCTGCCGCTTCGGCACCGAATTTTGTCGACGCATCCGAGAAATATATTTTGCCGTCCGCCGCGATGTCTAGCTCGTCTGCATACAGAATTGGGCTACTCTCATCAGTTTTATCTGTCAGGACGCTAACAGCACCATTGTCGTCAATACTGAGCAAACCTTTATGGGCATCCGCGACAATCAAATTACCACCCAATATACCGGGGGGCGCGAATTGCAGGCCAAGCGCCACGCCGCCCGTATTGGCAATTATCTCGTGTGTACCCGCCACGGGGTCGATGCGGATAATGTCGCCGCTTTGGGTGGAAGTATAGATGTACATAATAGCACCCTCGACACGGGCAGCTACATCTTCAGGGCCGTGCTGGTCGCCTATAGCGAGAGTGTCCAAATTCGCCAATTTCATATTCGGCGCAAACTGCCCCACATAGCCGGCATTTTTAGGTGCGTTCCATGCAACCGGGTTTATGGGTACTGGCCACAAGGTCAGATAGGCGAGGCCAAGTACTATAACAAATAAGGTCGCGAAGAATATTTTTTTGAGCATAACGGCTGTGTCCTTACTGGTTTGGTGCATCAGGTTGTTGGAGAGGTTCGGCGTCCTTAAACGCTTTCATTTGCCCACATTGATGATAGATTTCCAATATGGTCGGATAAGCGTCCATGTCCATATCAAATCTCTCATTATTGAACATTTGCGCGTATAGGCAAATATCAGCCATAGTCGGGCTGTCGCCGTGGCAAAACTTTCCGGTCTCGGGTTCATTGGCCAACCGGGTTTCCAGTGCGGCCATGCCTGCGTGCGCCCACTCCTGGAACCAGGCTTTTTTGGCCGCACCATCTGCACCAAATTCGGTCTCCAAATATTGCAATATGCGTAGATTATTGATTGGGTGAATGTCCACGGCAATGATTTGGGAGAGCGCCCGTACTCGCGCCCGGCCTAATGCATCCCTTGGCAATAATGGCGGTTCAGGATGTTCCTCGTCGAGATATTCAAGGATAGCCATGGATTGGGTGAGAACTGCCGCATCCTTAATCTCCAAAGCTGGCACCAAGCCTTGGGGGTTGAGCTTGAGATAGGCCGCAGATTTGTGGTCTTTATCAAGCAAGGCATAGGACACGTATTCATAATCCAGCCCTTTTAAATTCAGCGCTACCCGCACCCGCAAAGACGTGGTCGAGCGAAAATAATTGTGCAGAACATACTCAGGCATAGGTAACTTTAATCTCTGGTAAGCCGTCAATAGTGCCGACGAGTGTCTCGCCCGCCACCACAGACCCCACACCTTCGGGCGTGCCCGTATAGATCAAATCCCCCGCAGCCAAAGGCACGGTTTTATTGAGGTGTGCAATGATTTCGTCCACCGACCAAATCATTTTGTCGAGGGTCGAGCTTTGTTTGACCACGCCCTCATTGGTCAGCGTTATAGCGGCGGCGGAAATATCCGGCGCGGCGCTCGCCTTCATAATGGCAGAACACGGCGCACTATCCTCAAAATTCTTGGCCATGTCCCAAGGCTTCCCGCCTTTCTTGGCCGCAGCTTGCATGTCGCGCCGGGTCATATCTAGGCCGACGCCATAGCCAAAAACCTCGGTCTTGCCATCTATATTCCCGGCAATAGCCACAACCAATTCCACCTCAAAATGCAAGTTTTCGGTCAAAGGCGGATAGGAGATAGTCGCCCCCGACTGCACAATAGTCTCGCGGGATTTGGTGAAAAATATCGGCGTAGAACGGTTCGGATCCCCGCCCATCTCCGTCACATGATCCGCATAATTGCGCCCCACACAATAAATCCGCCGCACAGGGAAACGGTCATCCCCACCCACAACATTGCCCACAACGGGCAAACTAACAATCGGCGAAGGCAAGATACAATAATTTCTCATGACCATAGCCTAAACCCCAAGCCAAAAATGCGCAACACAGTTATTTTTAGAGCCTTCCCTGATAAATTATATCCATTTGACTGGTTTTCCCAGCCCGTTGGCTAGGCAGGTTTCACATAATTACCCCCAATTTGGCACATAAATTGCATTTAACTCCGTATTGAACCACTCTGCGAGGAACTATATATGGCGTTGTTTACAAAGCAATACATTGGCTTACAAACTGGCCTTGAAAACATTTTGGATACCGCCCTATCTTGGGGTTTTGGTTTGGAGGGTGCGGGGCTGAACACTTTAAAGCCTGTTGTGAATACCGCGCAATCGATCATCATAGTACAAGCTCCGTCCGCCCGTTTTGATCTTGGCTCTCTTGGTAATGGCAACGGATTTTCCATTACCGGCTTTGGTGCAACTGGCAATGGCGCATTTAACGCCAACGGGGACGCCGTCTCAAATGCAGGTGATATAAACGGCGACGGCATAGATGACTTTATCATCGGCGCCAGAGGTGCCGACACCAATGGCAATACGGATTCCGGTCAAGTCTATGTCATATTTGGCTCAGATATAGGGTCTGGTACAGATATAAGCCTAAGCGGTTTGGACGGCACTAACGGCTTTGTGATTAACGGGCTAGCCGCTGGTGATAGGCTGGGTACATCTGTATCGGGGCTTGGTGATGTGAACGGGGACGGGTTCGCCGATTTTATAATCGGTGCGCCGGGCGCATTCTCAAACTCGGGCGATAGCTACGTTATCTTCGGTGGCGCGGATGGCTATACTGGTAATTTCGACCTCAACAGTCTTGACGGCACAAACGGGTTTATACTGTACGGAACCAATGCAAATGACCAAACCGGGATTTCGGTTTCCGGTGCGGGGGATATTAACGCAGACGGGTTTGCCGATATTCTCGTCGGCGGTTCCAATGTCGATGTAAACGGTATGAATGCGGGCGAAGCTTATGTGGTGTTTGGCTCAAGCGCCGCACATTACCCAAATTTGTTTTTAGATGCTTTGGACGGCAGTAACGGGTTTATTATTTCTGGTCTGGCAAGCGATACGCAAACCGGGTATTCGGTATCTGCCGCTGGCGATGTTAACGGCGACGGCATTGATGATATTTTGGTTGGAGCGCCAGGGCAACAAACTGACACGGCAGAGCCGGGTAGCACCGCCGGGGAAACTTATGTCGTCTTTGGTACGACCGACGGCTTTGCAAACAATTTTGATCTGGCCAGCCTTGACGGCACCAACGGATTTGTCATTAACGGCCTACCTGACAATGGATCCGGCGCGAATATTGACGGCAGCGGTTCCTCAGTATCGAACGCCGGGGATATAAACGGCGACGGTATTGATGACATTCTCATTGGTGCGCCGCGTACCGTGCTAGACGATGTTAGGGCGCCCGGCCAAGCCTATATCGTTTACGGGACGGTTTCGGGATATGGCGGTAGTTTTGATCTTGCTGATCTGGACGGCAGTAACGGCTTTGTGATAAGTGCCCCGCAATTCTCCACTGCCGGGTTCTCTGTATCGGGCGCAGGCGACATAAATGGTGATGGGTATGCTGATTTTATTGTTGGCGCTCCGCGCGGGTTCTCGGAAGTGGGATCAAGGGCAGGCCAAAGTTATGTGATCTACGGCTCCGATTCCGGATTTGACGGCAATCTTGATTTAGGCGCTTTGAACGGCACACAAGGGTTCGTCATTAGCGGCATAAATGCTGGCGATGAGAACGGCACCGCCGTCTCAGGTGCAGGCGATGTTAACGGCGACGGATTTGCTGACATATTGGTAAGCTCTCCGGGCGTTGACGTGGGCGGACTTTCACAGATAGGTCAAAGCTACATCATTTACGGCTCGGCGGAATTTGGCCGCTTTGTAGCAACCCTGACCAATGGTAATGATAGCTATTTTGCCGCGAGCGGTAGTGAGGTGGTTTACGGTGGTGACGGTGATGACATCATAGATGGTCTGGGCGGCAGTGATTATTTTTACGGCGAAGACGGCAATGATGATATGTTTGCGGGCGGCGGTAATGATATGCTGGACGGCGGCCAGGGGGACGATCTTCTGAACGGCGGCGACGGGGATGATGTTCTTTACGGCGGTGCGGGTGTAGATATTTTAATTGGCGCAGAGGGTAGCGATGAGCTTTACGGCGGCACCGGCGAGGATTATATTACGGGCGGTGCGAGCGTTGATTATATTTACGGGGGCGACGGCAAGGATTATATTATAGGCGGTGCAGGTGATGATCATCTTTACGGTGGCGGCGGCGAAGATATTTTCGTCATTATGGGCGGTGCCGGAAATGATATTATCTTTGATTTTGAAATCGGCGTTGATTACATAGAGTTTGGCGATGATGTCTACAATCTTGCCCAGCTTAACTTTATCCAGTCCGGTGATGATGTTTTGATCAAATCTGCCAACGGCATAACCACACTTGTGGGCATCAATATCGCTGATATTAGTATGTATGATTTTATTTTCAGACTAGGAAGCGCTGACCCGACCGGAGATAAAAAGGGCTCGACCGTATCGGAGCCTGATATATTAGAGGTTCCCGAAGCAAATATTTCTGCGCAGGAAACCGCTATTTTGGCTGGTCTAGAAACTATGAATTTAACTGAGTATCCGGTAGAAGACCTGTTAGATTTATTTGACAGCGTTGACGGCCCTTATAGTGTTGGTGACTGGTCGACAAATGACCTTGCGTTCCAGCAGGATGCCATAGACGCGAGCTTTGATGTACATCATGGAGATTACAGCTATGAATTTACTGTACAGGATTACACGTTTGCAGAGCTTCTTTAGGGGTTTTGGTGTTTACCTCTTAAATCCGGGAATGCCGTCGCCGGAATTTCCCGCCACATCGCCCGGCATTTTCATAGGCGAGTGTCTCGACTGTGCGCGTACCAAGTCCGACCCAATCAAACAAACCATTGTACTTCCCACGTGATCGACACCTCCATAAATGGATGAGATAAATGCGTTATTTTAATTTGACTCTCTGCGAATCCCCATTACAGATAATCTCACATATTTCCCAGTGGGAGAGCGCGTATTTTTCGCCGCCGAAGGAGCAACCGTCCCGGAAACTCTCAGGCACCATGGACCGTCGGGAAATTCTACACGCTGGAAAGCGGGCCACATGCCTGCACCGAAGGAGTAAGCGACCATAAATGACATTATGGTTTTCGTGAATCTCTCAGGTCGATTTTCTGACGACAGCGGGGACACAGAGCCAAAGCCATAAGGCCGAGGTCAAGTGTTTTTGGGTGAGTGTCAGATGGCTAATGAAGATATACAGAAAACCAAATTATACGATTTCCATGTTGCGGGTGGCGCGAAAATGGTGCCGTTTGCGGGCTATGATATGCCTGTGCAATATCCGCTCGGGGTGATGAAAGAGCATCTACATTGCCGTGCGAATGCTGGATTGTTTGACGTGTCTCATATGGGGCAGGCTTTTATCATTGCCGATAATGGTTCGTTCGAAACGGCGGCGGCATTTTTGGAAACATTGGTGCCGTGTGATGTGAAATCACTAGAGCCGGGCCAGCAACGCTATACCCAATTCCTGAACACAGACGGCGGTATTCTGGATGATTTGATGGTTAGCCGTCTTGGTTTGGAAACTCATCAACATTGGATTTATATTGTGGTCAATGCTGGTTGTAAAGACGCCGACTTTGCCCACATTGAAGCGCATTTACCTGATGGACTTAAGTTAAAAATTCTCGATGATATGTCTCTGATTTCCCTACAAGGACCGAAGGCCGTGGACGTGGTGTCGCAATATTTACCCGAAGCTAAAACCATGCCGTTTATGACGTCATTGGATGCGCCTTTGGACGGTATGTGGTGCCATATTTCTCGCTCTGGCTATACGGGCGAGGACGGCTACGAAATAGCCGTCAAGCACACGGATGTGGTGAAAATGTGCGAGCTGTTCTTATCCCACGAGGAAGTGGAACTTATCGGGCTAGGTGCGCGCGATAGCTTGCGCCTAGAGGCCGGGCTTTGTCTATATGGGCACGATATTGATACAACTACTTCACCCATAGAGGCAGGGCTTATCTGGTCTATCCAGAAACATCGCCGGGAAGAGGGCGGCTTCCTCGGTGCTGAACGCGTGCAAAAAGACATAGCCGAGCGCCCACCGCGCCGCCGTGTCGGTATCCAACCGGAAGGCCGCGCCCCCGCCCGCGAAGGCACCATCATTCAAAATGCCAAAGGCCAAGACATCGGCGTCATCACGTCCGGCGGTTTTGGCCCCAGTGTCGGCGGCCCGGTTGCTATGGGCTATGTGAAGCGGCGTTATAGCAAAGTCGGTACAGAGATAAACTTGATTGTACGCGGCAAAACCAAACCCGCAAAAATCATAAAACTACCGTTCGTCCCCAACAATTTTTATAGAGGGTGAGATTTATGAATGTAATATGGCGGGTCAACGGCTCTTTTCTTCCCCCATTTTTTATGGGGGAAGTGCCGAAGCTCTTGCGCAGGCGATGGGGGCGCGTGCTTTTGCACGCTTGTGAACCTTCGTCGCCTACTCATATTGCGAGGCGCACAAGAGTGCGCGCCCCCATCCCCCCTGCGGGGTACTTCCCCCATGAAAAATGGGGGAAGGAAAAACATTATCAAAACCCAAAAGGAGAAGACCATGAAATATACTGAAGATCATGAATGGATTAAAGTTGATGGCGATATTGCCACTATCGGGATTTCCGTCCACGCGGCGGGACAGCTCGGCGATGTTGTCTATGTTGAACTGCCTGACGTGGACGCGGAATTTGACAAAGGCGACGACGCGGCGGTGGTTGAAAGCGTCAAAGCAGCCAGCGAAATTTACGCACCCATCAGCGGGGTGATTACAGAGGTTAACGAGACCCTAGAAAACGCCCCGGAAACCGTCAATGCGGCACCAGAAGAGGGCGGCTGGTTTTTCAAAATGAAAATCAGCGATGCCAGCGAACTAGACGGCATGATGGACGCAGATGCGTATAAGAAGTTTGTTGAAGAATAGCCTGCTATGCGATGGATAATTAAACAAGTTGGGAATGTTTTTGGTATCATATTTTTGGTAATTATTGTTCTCGCGACACATTGGTTGGTTGATTTTCTAGTGTTATCAAGAATTGGGTTGGCAGATGTCCCGCTTTTAGGTTCTGTGGTTACAATAGCATTGTTGGTGGGGTTGGGTTGGATAATAACAAAGCGTTTTCCAGATGATGAAGATGAGAATGAAAAATGAGATATTTACCCTTAAATAATAATGACCGCAAAGCCATGTTGGACGTGGTTGGCGTTGCGTCCGTTGATGATTTGTTTGTCGATGTGCCTAAATCGGCGATCATTGACGGGTTGATTGACGTGCCGACCCACAAGACCGAAGCCGAGGTTGATGCTTATTTGACCGCTATGGCTGCCAAGAGCAGGGCAGCGGGCGCGGGGCCGTTCTTTATTGGCGGCGGCGCTTATCGCCACCATATTCCCGCGACGGTTGACCACCTTATCCAGCGCTCTGAATTCCTGACGGCCTATACACCTTATCAGCCGGAAATATCCCAAGGCACATTGCAGGTCTTATTCGAGTTTCAAACTCAGGTCGCGCAATTGACCGGCATGGAAGTGGCCAATGCGTCCATGTATGACGGCTCGACCGCCTGCGCCGAAGCTGCGCTCATGGCGTGCCGGGTAGTGCGCAAACGCAGTAAAGTGAAAATCGCCAGCGGCCTGCACCCGCACTATACCGCGACCACAGAGAACCAATGCCGCTTGCAAGGCATAACGCTGGATATAGCCGATTGCGCGCCGGGCAAAGACGCGGAGATTTTAGACGGCTTGGACAAAGATGTCGCCGCTATTATCGTGCAATCCCCCAATGTGTTCGGCGAGATCCTTGACTTGGAACCCTATGCGGAAGCCGCCCACGCAGTTGGTGCTTTGCTGATTGCCGTGTTCACAGAACCCGTAGCTTTCGGAGCGATCAAAAGCCCCGGCGAAATGGGGGCGGATATTGTGGTCGGTGAGGGGCAATCTATCGGCGTTGGCCTGAATTTCGGCGGCCCCTATGTGGGCTTGTTTGCGTGCAAGCAAAAACTGGTGCGGCAAATGCCGGGCCGGGTGTGCGGCGAAACTGTGGATGCCAACGGTGAGCGCGGCTATGTGCTGACCCTCTCGACCCGCGAACAACATATCAGGCGCGAAAAAGCCACGTCGAATATCTGCACCAATTCGGGGCTGTGTACGGTGGCATTTTCAATCCACATGACATTGCTCGGCGAGGCAGGCTTGCGAAAACTCGCCATGATAAACCACGAAAAAGCCTGCATACTCACAGATAAACTCACCGCCATAGACGGCGTAGAATTGGTCACGGATACATTCTTTAACGAGTTTACATTGCGTCTACCAAAGAATGCCAGCGATGTGGTCGGCGATATGGTGGAGCAAGGCGTTCTCGGTGGTTTACATGCTTCTCGTTTAATGGATGATCAAGACGATCTGCTTATCGTCTGCGCCACAGAAACCAATACAGATGCGGATATGGATGCCTTTGTGTTGGCGCTTGAGGGGGCTTTATCATGAGTATGAATACACAGGGTCGCCAGACTTCACCGGATGCTGTTACCGGGTTTGGGCATAAAACCATATCCGGTAATCGCGGCTTGGCGCAGGCTGAGAAATTGATATTTGAAATTGGTACGCCGCGTCGTTCGGGCGTGGACTTTCCGGCGCTTAAGGGCGTGAAGTCACGGTTGGGTGGCTTGGAGCGGACAGCGGAAATCGGTTTGCCCGGCCTGACAGAGCCGGAAACCATGCGTCACTATGTGCGCCTGTCGCAGAAAAACTACGCCATTGATATGGGTGTGTATCCGCTGGGGTCGTGTACTATGAAACACAATCCGCGCCTGAACGAGAAAGTGGCGCGGCTGCCCGGATTTGCCGATGTGCATCCGTTACAACCTCGCGGTACGGTGCAAGGCGCGCTGGAACTTATGGGTGAATTGTCCGACTGGATTTGCACATTAACTGGCATGCCGGCGGTCGCTCTGTCGCCCAAGGCGGGTGCCCACGGCGAGCTATGCGGCATGATGGCTATTCGCGCTGCCCATGATGCCAAGGGCGACGACCACAAACGCCGTGTCCTCGTCCCCGAAAGCGCTCACGGCACCAATCCGGCTACTGCCGTGCAGTGCGGCTTTACTATCGATTCTATTCCGGCCAATAATAGAGGGCGGGTGGATATGGACGCGCTCAAGGCCAAACTTGGCGACGATGTCGCGGGCATTATGTTGACCAATCCCAATACCTGCGGTTTGTTCGAAAGCGATATTATCGAGATCGCAGACTTGATCCACGGTGTCGGGGGGTATTTCTATTGCGATGGTGCTAATTTTACGGCCCTGGTCGGGCGGGTGCGTCCGGGGGATCTGGGTATTGATGCTATGCATCTCAATTTACACAAGACGTTTTCGACCCCCCACGGCGGAGGCGGGCCCGGTTCGGGCCCGACGGTTCTCTCAGATGCCTTGGCACCGTTCGCGCCTGTACCTTATGTTGTCAAAGAGCAAGACAAATGGAAATTGGTTGAGGAAATAGATGGCACGGATAGCTTTGGACGCATGACTGCGTTCCACGGCCAGATGGGCATGTTCGTCCGAGCGCTTAGCTATATGCTCAGCCACGGCGCGGACGGATTGAAACAAGCCACCGAAGACGCGGTGTTAAACGCCAATTATGTTCAAGCGAGTTTGAGTGAGGACATGTCGCCCGCATTTGGCGGCATTTGTATGCACGAAGCCCTGTTCAATGATGATTTCCTTAAAGGCACAGGCGTAGAAACTCTCGACTTTGCCAAAGCCATGATCGACGAAGGCTATCACCCCATGACCATGTATTTCCCCTTGGTCGTAAAAGGTGCCATGCTGATTGAACCAACAGAAAGCGAGAGCAAAGCGGAGTTGGACAGGTTTATAGACGTGATGCGCGGTTTGGCCAAACGGGCAAAATCCGGTGATGCAGACTACTTCAAAGCTGCGCCAATATACGCACCACTGCGCCGCCTAGACGAAACCCGCGCCGCCAGAAAACCAGTTCTACGCTGGCGGAAAGAACCGCCTGCGTAGGGTTTTCGCCGTGTTCAACATCGGTTTTTCGGCTAATTTATAGGTTAGTCCTGCGACTACGATACTGGCGATTGTCATTATGGTAAGCGTGGGGATATTGTCCCATAAACTATCTTGGGCAAATATGTGCCAGAACCGTCCAAGCAAGGTTAGGGTTAGGACATGGGTCAGGTAGAGCGCATAGGACCAATCACCGAGGGTCTGCGACCATTTAGGCAAATTGGTTTTGATACCCGCGAGGCCGTAAACGGTTAAGCTTGCGGGCAAGGCGAAATGTATAGCACGTCCCATATGGTTTTCTATCATGCTATGGCCTGCGGAGATAAGAACAAAAAGCGTAGCTGCCCATAACAATAAGCCCAGCACCAAACTGGGTAGGGCGAATTTTGCATTCCATTTATGGAAGACCCAGCCGGCAAATGCACCAGCCAAAAATTCATAGGTGAGGGGGCTGAACAGTAAGGCTATCAAGGGGCTGTGGGTATTGGCGCCCATATATTGGCCCAGGCCGATAACCACTGCCCAGAGGAGTAAGAACGGCAAGAGCCATTTCGGCTTCAGTAGCAGCGCCAAAGCAAAGATCAGATAAAACCCGATCTCGTGGATCAATGTCCAGCCGACCGCCAAGAGCGGGTCGCGGGTGTCGGGGTAGAGGAGGAAGGATTTTATGATATTGGGTTCGGTCGTGAAGCTGGAAAATACCATATCGGGGCGTACCAACCAGACCATAAGTAAAGCCGCGCTCACCAGCCAATATAATGGGTAAATCCTAGAGAAACGGGCGAACAGAAATTCCATCACAGACTTGCCGCCGCGCTGCATTTTCATGGCTACATGCACCATGATAAATCCGGAAATCACAAAAAATAAATCCACGCCGACCTGTCCAAAGTTCATCCAGCTTCCCAGAGATTGATCAGGAGAGTATTTTCCCTCAATCACCAACAGGTGGGAGAACACAACTAGCAAGGCTGCGATACCGCGCAAGGACTGGATATTGGCGAGATGGTTGGCGGGTGCAGGTGTTTCAAAACTCATAAATGCTCATAACTAAGTTGGATTCTATTATGCAGATATATATGAGGAGAATCTAGGGTAAAGTCCTCTCCTTGGGGAGAGGACTTAGGTGAGGGGATATATGTTCCGTATCACATCAAACCTTACGGATAAAGCAACGTCTTCCGTTATTTCCCCTCACCCGCAGTTCGCAAGGGCGAACGCGGCCTCTCCCCAAGGAGAGGAAGGTGCAAAAAAAAGCGCCCTTGAAACAAGGACGTTTTCAAAAAATAATTAGTTCTTTAAGTAACTAATTCAAAACCTTGCTCATTTCGGCTATACCATTTTTGACCAATGTATTGTGGTCTGTGCTGGCGAGTTCCGAGCGTAATATTTGCTCTGCGGCTTTCGTAGCCAAATCAACCGCACGGGCTTTGACATCAGCCATTGCTTGGGCTTCTGCGTTTTTAATTTTGGCTTCCGCGAGTTCAGCGCGGCGCTCCAGGCGCTCTACCAAATCTTTGCGCGCACTTGCCGCCATGGTTTCAGCATCTTGTCTTGCTTGTTTGACAATCGCCTCGGCTTGTTCTTTGGCTTCGGCTTGCTTGCGCTGAAACGATGCGAGCAAGGTTTGCGCTTCTTCGCGCAAATTACGGGCTTCATCCAATTCCTTGCGGATGGCATCAGCACGGTCGTCCAAGGCTTTGGCCATGGTTTTGTGAATGCCTTTGTACAAAATTCCGGCAATAAACACGAGCAGAGCTAAAAACACCCAGATGGTGGGATAGCCAAAATCAAAGTTCCAAGCCATATCTTGCTCCTAACCTAACGCTTTAATCGCTTTACGCACTGCAGTAATGCTGACTTTTTTGGGATATAAATGCTGAGTTAGGGCTAGCGCCGTTTCCGCAGCAATTTCATCAACATTAGCCATGGCCGCCGCGCGGGTCGCTTGAATTTTCGCTTCGGCTTGTGCCGTCTGCTTGGCGGTTTGTTCGTCGGCCACCAGTAATTCCGCCTCCAGTTCAGCATTGACGCTGGCACGAGTGGTTTCTGCTACATTGTGTGCCTTAGCACGGGCATCGCTTAGGGATTGCTCATAGGCTTTCCCAGCTTGCTCGGCCTCACGCTGCATCCGCGCGGCACTGTCGAGATCATCGGCAATGCGGTTGGAGCGTTCTTCCAAAATCCCGCCAAGACGCGGCAGGAGTACTTTGGATAACAAAAACAGCAAAATGCCAAAGCTCAGAAACAGCCAGAAAAGCTGGGACGGGAAGGTGGAAAAATCCAGTGGCGCAAACGCTTTTGCTTGCCCCGCCCCGCCGTCCCCAGCGGCCATTATGATACTTAAACCGTTCATAGTGCTTTACCTTTGGGTATTGGTTTTAACCGCCAAACAAAAGCAAGAAAGCAATCAAAAGCGAGAAAATGCCGATAGCTTCTGTCACGGCAAAGCCGAAAATCAAAGTACCGAACTGGCCTTTGGCTGCTGACGGGTTGCGAATAGCGGCGCTAAGATAGCTACCGAAAATTTGGCCAAGGCCGATACCGGCACCGATCATGCCAAAACAGGCTAGGCCTGCACCGATTAGTCTTGCTGCATCTGCTTCCATGATAAAATCTCCTAATTTGGTTTATAGCAGTTAAAGTAATGTCGTTCGTAGTAAAGTCGTTATTGTTAAAGTTAGTCGTTAGTGTCCGAATGCCTTAATGTCCAGGGTTTAAGGCGTCGTTTAGATATACGCTGGTGAGAATAGCAAATACATAGGCTTGCAAGAAAGCCACCAGAATTTCAAGTGGGGTGAGGGCAATGGTCATAATGGCTGGAGCGATTGCACCAATTTTGAATATACCCGAAAGTCCGACCGCCATAGCAATACCAAAGCTGGCAAATAGCTTGAGCATGATATGCCCAGCCAGCATATTGGCCCAAAGCCGGATTGAATGGGATAGAGGGCGGGAAATAAACGAAATGATTTCTAGGGGGGTCACCAACAGTATTTTAAGGATTAAAGGTACACCGGACGGGTTAAACAGCTTCAAAAACCCAAAGCCGTTTTTCCAAAACCCAACGATTAAAACAGTCACCATCACCATCATCGCCAGAGCAAATGTCACGATAATATGGGAAGTTGTTGTGAAAAAGAACGGGATTAGCCCGAAAATATTTGCAAATAGGATAAACATAAATATGGCATAGACGAACGGGAAAAACTGAAGCCCGTCGCGCCCCGCCGTAGAGCGCACCATATTGGCGACAAACTCATAGGAAATTTCTGCTAGCGATTGAAAGCGTCCGGGTATCAGTGATTTTTTCGTGGTCGACAAGAATAAAAACAGACAAATAGCCGCCACTGCAACCACCATCATAAATGATGAATTGGTGAAACTGATGTCGTATTTACCGACCTGAATATCCACCATTTTGTGAATATCGAACTGCCTGACCGGATCAAACTGTTTTCCCGCTTCTGCTGCCATTTCTGGTCTTTCAATTCCTGTGCGGAAATTCCGCGTTATTGTTACAGTTAGCTTTCGCCGTCCTGCGCTTCATCTTCTTCAGCAAAGTCTTTGTCGTCCAAGTTCTTGCCGTCAATATCTTTGCCGTCAATGTCTTCTTCGCCGTAACTTTGCGCCATTTGCACGATACTGCGTGTGCCAGCGGCAAAACCTAATATTATTCCCACCATCAAACCCCAAGGCTTGGTGTTGGCAAAGTGATCGAACCCATATCCAAAAGCGCCGCCAACTATAACGGCACCTGTAAACACGCTGGCATAATTTAAACCAACAGCCCATCCGGTCGTGTCTTGTTCAATGTCTGGTTCTTGTGCATTTTTAGCGGATTTTAATTTATCCCCTAATTCTTGCAATTTCTCCAAACGATCTTGATCTGATAAAGACATTTTCCCTTTAGGCATAGCTTCGACTCACGTTAGATGGTCTCCCATCAAACGCGGGCAACTTACGCGGGGTTGTTTTCAGTGTCAACAATGCCTTGCGGCGTTAACGTATTGAAAAATAAGGATAAATGAAAATATTTTCACAATTATTCCATATCATACCGCCGCAGGGCGGCATCTCATAAGGATCGGCGTGTTGTCGCGGTAAGATACCGCCCAGCGGCGGCATGATGGAGGTGGGTTTCTTTTGGGGTTATTTCGTTTCCACAAAAATAAAATAGCCATCAAGCCGTTAGTTTTTCCGCGACTTTCAGGTCGATAGAAACCAGTTGCGAGACACCTTGTTCGGCCATTGTTACACCGAAAAGTCTGTCCATACGCGCCATAGTCACCGGGTTATGGGTGATGGCAATGAATTTTGTCTCGGTCGATTTACACATTTCGTCTAAAAGGTCGCAATAACGCTCTACATTGGCATCATCTAGTGGCGCATCAACCTCGTCCAGTACACAAATAGGCGCAGGGTTGGAGAGGAAGACCGCAAAAATAAGCGCGGTAGCGGTCAAAGCCTGCTCACCGCCAGACATCAAAGACATATTGCCGAGGCGTTTGCCGGGCGGGCTGACCATAATTTCTAGCCCAGCTTCCAGCGGGTCATCATTCTCGCTTAGGGTTAAATTGGCGTGACCGCCGCCGAATAATGTGGTGAACAATCGCCCAAAATGTCCGTTGACAGTATCGAACGCATCCAACAATCTTTGCCTTCCTTCTGAGTTCAGGCTTTCAATACCTTCGCGGAGTTTGGCGATTGCAGCCACCAAGTCTTGGCGTTCGTCGTTCATGGCGGTTAGGCGTTCTTCTTGCTCTGCGGCTTCTTCGTCGGCGCGTAAATTGACGCCGCCCAGTTTTTCGCGTTCACCGGATAGGCGCTCTAATTTGCGCTCAATACTATGCTCGTCCATTTTACTGTCCGGGCTTAAATCTTCCAACTGACCTTTAAGTTCGGCAGGTGCGCAGGACAGGTTTTCCTGGATGCGCGCCTGTATTTCCTCTTTGCGTTCACCAGCGGCAATGTGGCGGGCTTCGGCGGCGGCGCGGGTTTCGCGGGCGAGGCCAAGTTCGCGCTCGGCATTGCGCAATTTTCCGTCGGCTTCGCGCAGTGCTGCCTCTATGGTTGTCAATGCATCACTGGCATCGCTGCGGCGTTTTTCGGCATCGCTCAATTCGCTGAGCAAGGTTTGTTGCTTCTTGGTAAATTCATCGGGGCTATCTTGCGCCGCAGATAATGCAAGCGCGGTCTCGGCTTCGCGGCCTTGTAGGCTCGCGGTGCGCTCCTTGGCGTGGACGCCACGGCCTTGCCAGTCTTTCAGGTCTTGCTCTACGGCGTTTAGTCTGGCTGCGCGGGCTTGGGTTTCATTTTTCAGACTACGGTAATGGGCGCTGGCTTCGTCGGCAGCTTCGCGGGCTTTGCTCAGGTCTTCGCGTAAATCTGCCAATTGGTTTTCAAGATTGCTATCGGCTTCAGTGGCGGCCCAAACCGTCTTGGCGTTGGCTAATGCGGTTATGGTTTCAGCAAGTTCAGATTTACGCCGGGTCAACCTGTCCCCCAGCGCGGCTTGTTGTTCGGCCTTACGGGCTTGGTCGGTCTCAAATGAGTTCAAGCTGGCGCGGGCGGCACGGTCATCTGCCTCCAACCCCGGTAGGGCTTGGCGGGCGGCACGCGCGTTACCATCAGCTTGTTGGCGCGTATCGCGGGCCATTTGCCATGCAGCTTCGGCTTGGCCTACGGTCTTGCCGAGCGCGTCTAAACCGTCTTCAATTTCCAGCAAACGGTTTTTGTTTTCCAGTTTAACAGCGGCGGTAGATTTAACCTCGGACGACGAAACAAATCCGTCCCAGCGCCAAACATCACCTTGCAAGCTAACGAGGCGTTGGCCAGGCAAAAGGCTCTTTGAAGCTACCGCGCCCGCATCTGCATCTACCACACCAATTTGGCTCAAACGCGCCGCTAATAATTTAGGCGCATCTACACATTCAGCCAGCGGTTTAATCCCTGCGGGCAGTGTAGCATCAGGCGTATCCGCGCCTTGCCAGCAAAGGGGTAAGCCCGGCTCTAGCCCAGCGTCCAAGTCTTCACTAAGTGCAGCCGCTAGGGCGGTTTCGTAGCCTTTTTTGGCCGTGACAGATTCTAATGCGGGTGTCCAGTTTTGGTCGCCTTGGTTCGCATTGACAATGCCGGATAGGGCTTTGTGCTCGGCTTCGGCTTGGGAAAATGCTGTGCGGGCTTCACTGAGTTTCTCGTGGTGTTCCCGCTCAGTTTTGGTGGCTTCATCGCGGGCGTTCAGGCATATTTGCTCATGCTCTTTGGCGGCCATAAGGACGGATGCGGCACTGTCGAGAGCTGCCGCAAATAGATTGTCACTTGCCGCAGTTTTGTTGGCGTTTTCCAGTTCCTCAAGGGCGGTAATCGCCGTGCTTATGTCTTGTTCCAAGCGAGTTTTATTGCCGCTTAGGCGGTCATATTCACGTTGGGCGCTAGCGTGTTCCGCCGCTTGCGCTGCCGCTTTACGGGTTAATTCGGATACTTGGTTTTCAAGTGTGCTGCGGGCTTTAATCGCTGCTTCCGCCGTTTTTGTCGCCGTGTCCAGTGCTTTGCTTGTGTCTTTAACCGCTTGTAGTTCGGCCAGTTCTGCGCCCAGCCGCGCAGTTGCATTGCCTGCATCAATGACAATGTTTTCTTCGCGCTCAATATCGCCTTTTAGGAATGCGAGACGCGATTCTAATTTGCTAATTTCGGACTTGGCGGCCTGGGCATCGTTTTCCAATGCTTCTTTGGCGGCGTTAAGGCGCCCGCATATGGCCGCCGCGATGATTTGTTCTTCGCGGTGTGGCTCTAACTTGGCGGTGATTTCTGTGACTTCGGTGGTCAAGAGAGTGACGGCAGATGTTAGCTCGGCGACTTGGGTCTCGCTATCCTTAAATGCCTGTTCATTAGCTTCCAGCGTTGACAAAGCTTGTTCCCAGCGCTTGAGCCATAATAGTGTGCGGTATTCGCGGATTTCTCCGGCCAGGCGTTTGAAACGTGCGGCTTGGCGCGATTGGCGGCGTAGGCTCAAAAGCTGGCTCTCGATTTGGCTGAGAACATCTTCGAGCCTATCGAGATTGGTTTCGGCTGCGCGCAGGCGTAATTCGGCTTCGTGACGTCTTGTGTGCAGGCCGGATATACCCGCCGCTTCTTCCAGAATTTTACGCCGGTTTTCCGGCTTGGCAGAGATAAGCTCGTTAATCTGGCCTTGGCGCACAAGGGCAGGGGAGTTGGCTCCTGTTGAGGCATCGGCAAATAATAGCTGCACATCTTTGGCACGAACGGTTTGGCCGTTGACAGTGTATTTTGAACCCGAGCCTTTGGTGATGAGGCGGGTGACTTCCAGCACTTCATTATCGTTGAACATAGAGGGGGCAATGCGCGCCGAATTATCTATCTCTAGGGTGACACTGGCTTGGTTGCGACTAGGGCGGTTTTTGGTGCCTGAGAAAATAACATCGTCCATAGCCTTGCCGCGCATGGCTTTGGCGGAGTTGGCCCCCATAACCCAGCGGATGGCTTCGAGGAGATTGGATTTGCCACAGCCGTTCGGGCCGACAACCCCTGTGAGGCCCGGTTCAATCTCAAAAACGGTGGGTTCGACAAAGGATTTGAATCCGACCAGTTTTATGTGATTAAAGCGCAATGACCCCATATAGTCTCCTAATACCCTCTAATTCTCAGTTTTTTCGGATGTTTCATCTGTCGGAACAGGTTCACCCAAGATTGGCGCGAAGGTTTTATCAAAGTCTTCAATCGTAAAAATTTGCTCTTTTTTACCATTAACAAAGAATGTCGGTGTGCCGTTCACGCCCGCATTTACGCCGCCGTCAAGGACAGATTGCAAGCGTTCGGTCTGTTCTTGGTTGGACATGCAAGCATCAAAATCGGCTTCGGTCATGCCTGCCGATTTTGCCAAGGCAACATATTCAGCTTTGACATTTCTACCAGCGCTCAATATTTGGTTTTGGCGTTTCATCTGTACACTAATCATACCGAAAAACTTATCGGGTCCCGCGCAATTGGCTAGTAAATGACCTACATTGGCAAGGGATACATTACCAGTGGGAAACTCGCGGTAAATAAAGCGAACCTTGCCTGTATCAACATATTTGGTTTGAAAATCAGGCCAGACGGTCGTGTGCCAATTGGCGCAAGCGCCACAGGTTACAGAAGCATATTCGACAACTGTGATGGGCGCATCTACGGAACCAAGGGCGTGGTCTGTGGAAACTTCATAGGATGTTCGTTTTCCGTCTGTGTTTTGAGACGTGCTCGTCGCTTTATCAGAACAGGCACTTAACACCAGTGCGGCGGCACTGGCGAGCATTGTTGTTTTTGCAAACATAGCGAATCGGTTAGTCATGGTCATGGGTTACTCTCTCAATTTACACCTTAATGGCAAGGAATTATAAAGGTTTTGTTAATAAACGGCTGTGGATAAATGGGATTACGGCTTGAGCATGGGGGAATAGCCAAGCAACATTAGGTTATTTAGATGTTTGGATAGGGGCAAATAATCGCTTCCGCCCTTAAAAACTTCGCCGTTAATAATGAAGTTGGGGACGGAGGCTATATTGCCAGCTTTCGCCAATGCCATTGATTTATTGATACGGTCATAGCCAGCTTCGCTGGAAATACAGGTGTTCATTGCTTCTTCGGTCTCAAGGCCAGCTTTTTTAGCAATGGCAAGATAGGCTTCTTTACCGGTTCCTGCGTTAAGAGATGCAAAAATATTGCCCTGCTCTTGCATTTGGTGTTCGATCATTTCGAAATATTGATCCGCCGGCCCGCAATTGGCAATTTGAAAGCCGATAACCGCTATATTGGTTGGGTCTGTAGGGAACTCCCGAAAGACCACACGTAATTTGTTTTTGTTCACATAGTTGGTTTTAATGTCAGGCCAGACCGATTTGAACCAACTGGCGCAATGGGGGCAGGTGACAGAAGCGTATATGATCATAGAAATTGGCGCGGCTTTAGAACCCAATACGTGATCACCTTCAGTTTCAGTAAAGGTGCCGTCCATTATTGGCATTTTGGTTGCTTGCTCAGAGTTTTCCAGTGTTGAGTGGTCATGATCGTGGTCATGTTTAGGGGTGGATTGCGCCATAGCTAATGGTGCAAAGCTCGCAAAAATCAGGGCGAGTAAAGTCGTTTGCAAGGTTCTAATTAGGGGCATAAATTGTTCCGTTTATTATGGGTTTCACTTTATAATTGGTCTGGACATGAGCCGCGAACCCAATTTGTCCAGTGCGGCTTGTAGACTACCATCATCATCTGTTTCAAGTTTTTCGTACAGTTGAGGGGGTGGCGGCGTTGTTTCGGGTTGAATTCGGATGCGACCTTGTTTGACCATGATTTTCGCAATCGCCCCTGCGCCTAGGAATTGATTGACCTTGTTCAGGATGCTTGCACTATCGGCTTGTAGCATAGCGGCTGCGGGGCCTTTGGCTTCTATGTGCAAGGTTTTTGCGCCGGTGCTTCCCCGTATAGCTGTGGGTTTGGACAGTTGCGCCCATCTTTCGCCGATGACATCCGCCCAATGGCTACGGAGTGAACTAACGCCGGGGCCAAATTTTCTCGACAGAGGCCGCAATACTTTATTGGCCGCGCGACCAGCTTTGGGTGCATGGCGGTATTGTGGGCGGCCACGGTGTTTTTGCAGATAGGCAAGCGTATTGCCGCGCAATGTGCGTGCTTTTAGACTATCTTGATTGCGTAAGTCGTTCATATATACACAATCGCCAATAAATAGGGAAACGTCCAGTCATATTACTATGAAATCTTCGCAACAAATAAAAACCATGCGTGAAGCCCTTTTAGGCTGGTATGCGCAAGAGGGGCGGACTTTGCCGTGGCGTATCAGACCCGAAGACCGGGCGGCGGGTGTGGTTGCAGACCAATATAAAATATGGCTATCAGAAATCATGTGCCAGCAGACCACGACCACTGCGGCGAGCGCCTATTGGCATAAGTTTTTACAAACGTGGCCGACGGTACAGGATTTAGCCACCGCACCGCGAGATGAAATTTTAACAGCATGGGCCGGACTGGGCTATTATGCCCGCGCCCGTAATTTGCACAAATGTGCCGAGATTGTCTGCGATGATTATGGCGGCGTGTTTCCTGACAATGAAGCCGAGCTTCTAAAGCTGCCGGGCATAGGCGCGTATTCCGCCGCCGCAATTGCTAGTATATGTTACAATGAGGCCACAAATGTGGTGGACGGTAATGTGGAGCGAGTGATCTCGCGGATATTTCGCGTGGAAGCTGTAATGCCCAAGGCCAAGCCGGAAATCCGAGCGTTGGCGGCCAGTTTAGCGGATCCAAAACACCCCGGTGATTACGCCCAAGCCCTGATGGATTTGGGTGCGCATATTTGTAAGCCTAAAAATCCGAAATGCACCCAATGCCCATGGCAGTCTGAATGTGCGGCACATAAATTTGGCACCATGACTGACTATCCCAGACGCAAAGCCAAAACTGCGCGGCCTGTGCGCTACGGCGCGGTGTTTTTTATTGAAGAAGCTGGCCATATATGGCTAAGGCAAAGACCGGATAATGGCTTGCTGGGTGGTATGGCAGAATTGCCGGGAACGGATTGGACAGGGGAGAAACCAAATGTTGATATTTGGCTAGCTCAGGCGCCTATCAAAAGCAATTGGCAGCAAGTTGAAGGTGAGGTGAAACATGTTTTCACACATTTCACCCTGTATCTCTCTGTTTTCAAAGGGCAAGTTGGTGCGGAAAAATTTGAAATCCGCGCCGCCATGAATAGGTTTGATAAATACGCGCTACCAAGCTTGATGCGCAAGGCTATTGCATTGGCTAGGCAACAATAGCCCTGTCGGTAACCCTGCGCCAATCTGTGCCGTCCGAAAATGCCAACACTGCGCCGCCCGTTTCGTCTGATACATATATTACGGAGCCAGCACCATTGTCGGGTGCCGGCGGAAGTGTCGCGACTGTGTAGGTTTTTGGGCGTATTGGGCCATCAACATCAAGCTTTGTGGTTGGTACGGCTATGCCAATGCCAACACGGTTCTGACCTGCGTCGACAAAGAGCAGATTGTCTAGTGAACCGTGGACGATAAAATCGTGGGAAGAGACATTTTGTATGTTGAACTCATAGGGAGCCGTCGCAAATATTTTGACCTGTTCTGTGCCGCCTCTATATAGTGTCCAAGCCCCACCAAAATTGGAATTGTCTATGCGGGTGCTGAGTTTTGTCGGCTCGTCGCGCTCAAATAACTCAAGGCGGTTCAAGGACTGCGTATATTTAAACCCTACGCCTAATGTCAAATCACCATTATCTTTGTCAATGGTCATGGCATCCGTCCAATTGCTACCCTCGCCACTGACTTTGAAGTGGAAATCGTCGTCCCCCGTAAGGCCGATTTCCGCACGGCCAGACCAATTGCTCTGGTAAAGGATGGAGCCAGTGTCGCCTGTGGTGTTTTTATTAAGCTTTAGCTGATGTCCATTGCCCGCGTGGGTCAACAGTGTCGCTGGGCTGGATACGGATAGGCGGTTCGTCACATCGGCGGTAGTGTTGATACCAATTTGTGTCAAGTTTTGGTAATCAGGTACAGGTGCCGCATTCTGCCATGTCGTGCCGTCCCAAATTTGCAAAATGCTTTCGTCTTCAATCCATGCTTGCCACCCGGTTTGTGGAACATAAAACGCCCATGCGCCGTCTTGATAAGCGGCAATTTGGCCGTCCTGGGTTTCCCAAGCGCTTGTGGCTGCGGCGGCTACGAAATAGCGGTCGCCTTCTACGGGCGTAGTTGGCGGGGTGGTTTGCGATGTGCTGACCAAACTGAGCTGCACAATGGCATCCAGTGCGCGCAAGGCTTCGTTATGGGTGACGTGTTTCTGCGCTTGGGCGGGCGCAATATAGGGGAGGTTTAGATTTTGGCTGGTAAAAGACATAGATTTTCTCTGGTTTAGGGTTTCTCGCTGAAGTTAATAAGTTCAGCGAGAATACCCCTGTTTGAAAACCCAAGGATTAGATTTCTGTCCAGAGAGAAATAAGGTGAGTAATTTAAGCCACAACCCCCATGGTTTCGCGTACCCTTGCGCGTAATACATCAATTGGCACTAATGATGTGCTACGGCCATTTTCTTGTTCGAAATGCCAATAAGTCCAGCCATTACAAGCGGGAGCTTTCTGGACATGAGCGCCCATTTTGTGGATGGAGCCGCTAGCGTCGGGAACGGCGATGCTGCCGTCTGCGCGCACGCGGGCGGTGATGCGGCCATTTGGTGAATAAAGCGTATCGCCCGGATTTACCATGCCGCGCTCGACCAATACGCCAAACGCCACACGGGGCAGGGCGCGTTTGGATGCCGTAACTTTAAGGGCGACACCGCTGCCGGTTTGGATTTTATCAATACGACGCTTTGCGTGGATTAAATATTCTTCTTCGCGCTCAAAGCCGATGAAGTGGCGTCCGAGTTTTTTGGCAACTGCGCCCGTCGTTCCCGTGCCAAAGAACGGGTCCACAACTACATCACCGGGATTGGTGGTGGATAAGAGAACACGGTGCAAAAGACTTTCCGGTTTTTGCGTCGGATGGGCTTTGGTGCCGTCTGATTTCTTGAGGCGTTCGCGCCCTGTGCATATGGGCAATGTCCAGTCGGAACGCATTTGCACGCCGTCATTCATCATTTTCATGGCATCATAATTAAATGTCGGTTTGGCGTCTTCGGTCTTGGTTGCCCAGATTAGGGTTTCGTGGGCGTTAGTAAAACGGGTTCCGCGAAAGTTTGGCATCGGATTGGTTTTGCGCCAGATAATATCATTTCTAATCCAAAACCCTTGATCCTGGAGGATGCCGCCTACCCGGAAAATATTATGATAACTTCCGATAACCCATATGGCGCCATCAGGCTTAAGGATACGCCGCGCCGCATTCAGCCAATCATGGGTGAACAAATCATAGGCGTCCATAGTATCAAACCTGTCCCATTCTTCGGTGACACCGTTGACAACGGAATTGTCCGGACGGTTCAAATTACCCCCGAGCTGTAGATTATAGGGCGGATCAGCAAAGACCAAATCAACGCTTTCGGCTGGCAGGGCGTCCATGCCCTTAATGCTATCACCTAAAATAATCTGGTTAAGGGGCAGTTTTGTCATTATTATTGTTCCTTTAAAACCCGCAGCCATATGCAAACGAATCAGTAAAAGCGAAACTTGACCCAAAAGATTCACAAAAACTTAATGCGGAGATAAGTCTATGGATTAACTGGGGATTTTAAGGTTTTGTTAGGGAAGGTTAATAGGGCGGAAGCCTAAAAAAATTGTAGGGTGCATAGAGCGTCTCTTGCGCGAAATGCACCATGAGGTGTGCCAAAGGTGCATTTCACCAAGAGGCTCTATGCACCCTACAGGGTTTTGGCGGTTTGTATTAGCTCAGGGCATCCCGCACAGGCGCGTAGCTCCGTCTATGTATCGGGCTGGCGCCCAATTCCACCAGTGCTTCCCTATGGGCTTTGGTTGGATACCCCTTATGCCCCGAATGTTCGTAGCCGGGGAAGCGGGCGTCGGCCTGCTTCATCAATCTATCGCGCACGGTTTTGGCGATGATAGAGGCAGCGGCTATGGACAGGCTCTTGGCGTCGCCTTTGACAATAGCATGTGCCGGTATATTGAATGCGGGGCAGCGATTACCGTCTATTAGGATAGTGTCTGGCTGGCTGGGTAAATCCGCGACCGCTCTTTGCATGGCGCACATGGTGGCGTGCAGGACATTGATACGGTCTATTTCCTCTGGCTCGGCCATGCCTATTCCGACCTCCGCACAGGCCATTATAATATCAAACAAAGCTTCGCGTTTGCGCGCGGTCAGTTTTTTACTATCATTCAGGCCGTCCGGAATATTGGCCGTGTCGAGAATCACTGCCGCCGCCACAACTGGCCCAGCCAGAGGCCCGCGCCCGGCCTCGTCCACGCCAGCCACGTGTTTTTCGCCAGTTTGGCTTTCATAATGCCAATTTGGCGCGGTTTTTTTTGCGTTTTGGCGCGAATCTTGCTTTTTTGTGGTCATTGTTCAGCTAACTTACAGGAAAATACGGCTATTGGCAGAAAAATACAGCTACAGACCTTTTTTTGGTCAGGATTATTTGCTAAACGAAAATTAAATAAAACCTAAGGAGATGAAAATGGGTATTTCTAAGTTCGGAGCAGGCATTGCTTGCACAGTCATGATGCTTGGATTTGCGGGCGTTGCGCAAGCGGATTTCGTAAAAACGGTCAGCACCGAGGCACAATGCACGGATCAAGAGGGCACTGTTATGGATTTGAACGGTGTCAAACATTGCTTGGTACCTGTAATTTCCAAAGAATTTCAAAGCATGGAATATGCGGGCGATTTGCGCGGTGTAACAGCTTGTGATAAAGCCAATACACGCAAAACATCCATTGGTGATTTTTGTTTGATTGCGTTGGAGAAAAAACCAGTAGCAACCAAGAGTATCACCAATACTTTGACAGGCATGGTTAAAGACGAAGCTGAAAAAGCGGTCAAAAAAGAAGCCAAGAAAAAAATCATGAATACCCTTGGTAAGTAACCGCTCTTAAATTTATAGATTTAAAAAAGCCCCGCCGCATAAAAGTTGCGGGGCTTTTTTGTGACTTGCGTTCTGCGGTAAAAACGGGGACAAATGTCATATGTTATCCGTTATTATCCCAACACTAAACGCCGAAACCCATTTACCCGCATTATTGGCGCAACTGGGCAAGCAAGTAGACGAAATCGTTATTACGGACGGTGGTTCAACGGACGGGACATTTGCCACTGCTTTGGCGGCGAATGCGCGAATTGCTATGGGCTGTAAGGGCAGGGGCTGGCAATTAGCGCGCGGGGCGGAATGGGCGACGGGGGTTGCGAACGGTGATTGGCTTTTGTTCCTACATGCAGATTCACGGCTCGGGAATAATTGGCGCGATGAAATCAACCACCACATGAAGCATTTCCCAGACCGCGCCGGATATTTCCGGTTCAAATTAAATGCAGACGGTTTTTGGCCGCGCTGGATAGAGCTTTGGGTGCGGGTTAGATGCGCTCTCGCGGCATTACCCTATGGCGACCAAGGTTTGTTGATACGGCGGGATGTTTACGAAGCTGTCGGCGGTTATCCAGACTGGCCATTGTTCGAAGATGTGCAGATCGTCCGTACACTCGGTCGGCGGCGTTTGCGGGCGTTGGCGGCGGACGCACTCACCAGTCCGGAACGCTACGAAAGACAAGGCTATGTCCACAGGGGGCTTGGCAATGTGGCTTTGCTTATTCGCTTTTTGACGGGCGCAAAGTCGGACAGTTTGGACAAGACATATAACAAATGAAACCGACACTTTTCATATTCGCCAAAGCCCCGCGCCTCGGCAAGGTCAAGACACGCCTGGCGGCGGACATAGGCCATGTCCATGCCGTGCGGATTTACCGCGCCATGACCGCAAAAATCCTGCGCGAAATGCAAGACCCGCGCTGGGACACCGTGCTATATATGACACCGGATAAATATGTGGATGCAAATTTCGGCGGCCTATGGCCAAACCATATACAGCGATTAGAACAATGTGCAGGCGGCCTCTCAGAACGCACAGCAATGTTGTTTACTGGCAAAGGTTCAGTAATAGCAATAGGTACAGACATCCCCGCCATGAAACGCGCAGACATAGCCCAAGGCTTCAAAGCCCTAAGGCACAACGCCGCAGTAATAGGCCCAGCCAAAGACGGCGGCTTCTACCTAATCGGCTTAAAAACCCCGGCACCGCCGGGCTTGTTCGACAAGATAAGATGGTCACACCCCGAGACACGAGCCGACATGTGCGCAGCCATAGACGGGAGCGTGGCATTTCTGCGCGAGTTGGAAGATGTTGATGATTTGGCGTCGCTCATTCGCTACTATTCTTAAAACGGCTTTTTTATGGAATGACGGGTTTATCTTCATTTCGGCGTTGAAACCTCCCGCTTGCCGAAGCAGAGGAAAGTTATTACGAAAATCTAGACAAAGTCCCAAAAGCGGCATAACTTAAGCTAAACAGCCTCCGACAAACCCGGGGTGGTTCAATTCCCTAATCAGCGGGGAGTGAGAGGAATATTATGACTGAAGCATTAGTAAACCCTAATCGGAAGAAACCACGAATGCGGCCACTGAAAGCGCTTGGGCATTTTCGGAATTTGATTGCCGATAAAGAAGACACGGCGCAGGTTTTTTATACCATTGAGGCACTGAATGGTCAGGCGCTTTTACGCGGGCTTGAGAGTTTCGTGGCCACGGAAAAAGGGCAGGCGCGCATAGCCGAGCGCCGCTATTTGCCGCCTTTGCTTGATGACCATGAGGCTATCCGTAAATTCCCGGCTGGCTCGGTCGGGGCGGCCTATTTGGAATTTATGGAGCGGGAGGGCTTAACCGCCGCTGGCTTAGTCGAAGAATTTGACCGCTTTACCAAAGACACAGAGCAATTTGATGATTTGTTACAATGGTATGGCTACCGTTTGCGCGATACCCATGATCTTTTACATGTGCTGACGGGTTATGGTCGTGATGCACTGGGTGAGGTTTGTGTGCTTGGGTTTTCTCATGGTCAGGTACGCGGTTTGGGTGTGATTTTTGTCGCCTATATGGGGGCGAGAGAGATTAAGAAACTTGCACCGCGGGGTGCCCCGGTTTTAGCGGCTATGCGCGAAGGCAAGCGCCACGGTAAATTAGCCCAGTGGATAGCGCTGGAGGACATTCCTGCTTTGTTGGCCGAGCCACTAGAGGCTGCGCGAGAGCGGCTCGGTATTTTACCGCCTAAAACCTACCAAAAAGTCCACGAAATGTTCAGACAAGCTGGACAAGAACCCATGGAAGTTTTAGCGGCAGAATAAGCGACACATTAGGTGCTGTTATGCAAACAGACTTTATGGTGAGGCTTAGGGGCTGTTATGCAAACAGACTTTATGGTGAGGCGTAGGGGCTGTTATGCAAACAGACGTTATGGTGAGGCTCGCCGCCTTTGGGCTAATGGCGGCTTATTGATGTTTTTTGGGGATATGTGTTTCTATCTGCGTCCGGTAAGCGGTGCCGATTTTATCGCCGACCTCTTGATGAACACAGTGGGGACGAGCCGCTTATTATTGGCGGTTGGGTGAATTTATGTTTCATAGTATTTTTTGCGCGGGAGGTGAGGCGGGAAGAGAAGCCCGCCGTAGGTTAATCCACCCAGTTCTCTAGCCGTATTCCTGATACTCTGGAGAATTCTTTGAGATTATTAGTCACCAAGATTAATCCAAGGGCGCGTGCATGTCCGGCAATCATTTGGTCATAGGGGCCGATAGGGGTGCCCTTTTTGGCAAGTGCAGCGCGTATCTGGCCCGTGTGGATTGCCGCCGCATTATCATAATCTAGCACGTCTAGCCTTGCGGCGAAGCCCTCTATCGTGCGCAGATTCTCTTCTGGGCGGGATGATTTTTCTGCGCCGTAAATAAGCTCCATTAACGTGACAGTGGAAATACACATTTGCCCATCGTGCTTTAGAAATGCCCGACGCACTTGGTCGGGCTTGTTTTTCATCGTGTATATCACGATATTGGTGTCGAGCATGTATTTCAGCATTTCCAAAACCTCGGCTAAAAAGCTTCGCGCTCTTGCTCGGCGGGTTGGTCGCGGGAATGCATGAAATCATCAGTCACACTCTCTCCCGCAAACCAGCTTTCCCAAGCCTGTCCTGTGGGCACGACAAGCCGTGTTCGGCCAAGTGCAATTATGTCGACTTTTTTGATATTATCGGGAAAGGCAACGGCTTTTGGTAAGCGCATAGCTTGGGTTTTATTGTTCTTAAAAATACTGGCTTGTACCACGGGCGCTCCTGTATATACTATTGGCATATACATAGGGCAAGGCAGTGTATATGTCAATAGTATATACAGGGGTCTTTCTTTTACTGCCAGAAGAGGTAAAAAATTAACCCACCTCACCGCCCGGTAATTGCCCGAGCACTTCTATAACACTCTGAATGAGCGGGATTTCGTGTTGCATGGCGCGGTAGCCGCGTTCTATCAGTTCGTCGGCGCGGGAAAATTCTGTCATGCCGATATGGCCGATGCGCGGGGCTACGAATACGTCGGGCGGGTCTCCGGCCAGGCGCGAGCGGGCGATACGGTCCATGACGATGTTGAGCGCACCCATCATGACGGAGCCAAGCTTGAGATTGCCGTCGGATTTAGTGCCGCCGATTAAGCTTTTCAGCAGGAGCCTGTCAGGGCGCAATTTGTTGAGAGATTGGCCAGCAAGCTCGAACGGATCCATGGCGTCATCTTCTTTGTCGTCGAAGCCCATATCGTGGGAGGAGCCGATAGGGCCAAAGGCATCACCGTTCAAACTAACCGCGATGACAATATGCGCGCCGAGCGCGCGGCATGTGGATACGGGCACCGGATTGACCAATGCGCCGTCTATCATATAGCGGTTATCGATTTTAATCGGCTCAAACGCGCCGGGCAGGGCATAACTTGCTCGCAGAGCCGGGACGAGGGGGCCATTTTGTAGCCAGACCTCGTAGCCAGTACGCAAATCGCAGGCTACGGCAGCGAATTTGCGGTCCATGTCTTCGATATTTATATCGCCGAGATAATGGTTCAGGACTTTGGCAAGGCGGTCACCGCGCATTAAGCCAGCCCCGCCCCAACGAATATCCATATAGCTAAGCAAGCGGCGCTTGTTGAGCGAGCGCGCCCAATCTTCAATCGTATCGAGATTGCCGGACAAATATGCCGCCCCGACAAGTGCACCAATAGATGTACCGCTGATAATATCCGGCTCTATGCCCGCTTCAATCAAAGCCCGGATCGCGCCAATATGCGCCCATCCCCGTGCCACACCGCCGCCCAGTGCTAGCCCAATAGGCGGATGCTTGCGGTTTTCGGCATCATATGCGTCGTGAACGCCAGATTTGGTTCCTAGTCTCATTTTGAAAAAAATCTCATGGGGTATTTTACGGCATAGGTTGGTGCTGACAATAGCTAAGTTACAATTAGAGTATATGACAATTTGCCGCTTTGTTTTTTATGAGAAAGCAGATACAACCTGCTCGAAACATTGATTTAGGAAGCAATATGAAAAATATCTATGCAGGGGCAATTGTAATTGGTTTATTTGGTGTGTTGAGTGCGTGTGCGCCGCAATCGACTGAGAAGAAAATAGCGGAAGTCGCGCCTACGCCTATACAAGAAACCGTGCGCTTGGATGAGCGCGAGATATTACCGCTGAACCAAATGCAAAGACAGCAAGTTCTTGGCGAAATGCGCGGGCTTTTAGTGGCTACCCAAGGGGTAATAGAGGGATTAGCAAATGACGACATGGAAATGGTCGCAGATGCGGCGAATGCGGTCAGCATGAAAGCCCACGGAACCGTCGAGAACAAGCAAAATATGAAGCGCCTAAAGATGGGGCGGGTGTTACCGCCGGAATTTAGGCAGCTAGGACGAGGGGTTCATGTTGCATTTGGTGAAATGGCCCAGATGGCTACGGACGGTAAACCTGCAAAAGACATCCAGCTTAAATTAGCAGACACAATGAATAGCTGTGTTGCCTGCCACGCGGCCTACCAAATCCCGAACCCTTAGCCTGCAAAACCAGCTGTCATTATAACAACCGAAAATTCATTGGCGGTTCACGGCTGGGCCGCTATAGCTGTTCCCATAATAATAAAGGGAGCGCGATATGTTGAATAAGTTTTTAGTTGGATCGATTTTGGTGATTGGCGTTGGCATGTTGCTACCAGCCTGTGCTAGTATTTCAGAATCAGAATGCCAGGCCGGCAATTGGGCTGATCTCGGATATCGGGACGGCGTAAACGGAAAGTCGCGCTCGCGAATCGCTGATTATGTAGAAACTTGCGGCGAATACGGAGCAGGTGTTGACCGCTCTGCCTATTTATCCAGTTATGAGGCTGGCCTAACTTACTATTGCACATATGACAAAGGTTTTGAACGCGGCAAAGACGGCAGTTCTTATAACGCAGTGTGCGATGGCCCCATGGCGGTCGATTTCCGAGCAGGCTATGACGCGGGCTACGGCGAGTACGAACTACGCCAAAGATACGAAAAATACGAAGAAGACATCGCTGATTCTGAAAAAGAACTGCAAGATGTCAAAGACCGCTTAGCCGACCCGCCAACAGAATCAGACGAAAAAACCCGCTTAGCCAAGAAAAAGAAACGCATAATGCGCGAACTCGAAGACCTACGCTGGGATTTTCGGAGCTTTAAGCGGAAATATGATTTGGATTGGTAGGGGAAGCTATTAAATTTTATGGCATTTGTTATTCTATTCCATTCTCCTTTCAAACTTTTTTAAAAAACAGCTAAACTTTTCTATCATTCTACCGATTACGTACATAGAGGCTAATTTTTGCGCCTGCGTTTAGGGAGAAAAGTATGGGAAAAATGGATTTATTGAGTGGTATTTCAAGTACACCGTTTCAAACGGTTGACACAAAACCCAAACCCAAACCGATTTGGAAGGCCGCTGGTGACCTTAAGCCTGGTGACAAGGTGATATTGAAAGATGGATCGACAGGCACGGTCACATCTGTCAAGCCTGCTCCGGGGCTACACACCGTTTATAATTTCGCAGTTGAAGAAGATCATACCTATTTTGTCTCGGACATGGGCGTATTGGTGCACAACCGTAGCGACCCACAGTATTCAACGCCGGATAGTAAGATAAAGGAAGTTGACCAAAATCCGAGTGAAAAAGTGACAAGCTCTGCTGAAACGGCTGCTAAAGCAGTAGACATTGCTGCTGGATTATCAACCCTGCCGAAGGCTGAAAATGTACTTCCTGGCTCTGGAAAGACCACAGCTGAGATTGCCGCAAAAATTATGGAGAATATCCTTGAAGGTGAAGATGCTTTTAAACCTGATTTAGGCGAGCGTAAAACCTCATGGTTCGTGACAGATGGTGACCCAAAGACGGGAATTGGCGGGAATAAAAATGTTAAAATTGATGTTGATTTAGACATAGCTGACAATGCCAAAGTCAAAGTTTACTCCTCTGCAGATTTAGTTGTGATTAGAGATGCAATTCTGGAGGATGGTAGTCGTATTGATATGGATAGGGTGCATGCTGGAGTGCGAGAGAAATTAGGAAAGGATGTAGATTTAAATAGTCGAAAGGCAAAGGGTTGGATTAAGTACTATAGTAAGTTGGCTGCGCAGAGTGAAATGTGGACGGATATTGCTAAGCAGGTTGAAACATCAAGTTCCGGGATTGCGCATGTCGAGCTAAAAAATAGTGAGTTTTCAAAAGCGAACGGAAAATATCTGAATGGAAGGTTCACTGTCATTGCGAAACAGGCCGCCGGGACAGTCAAGGTGCGTGGGGGTGCTATGGCTATGCTCAAAATCGTACAAAAATATGCGGTTCCTGTTTCACCTGAAACTTTAGACAGGGTTAAGTCTGT
>JAKIUV010000111.1 GCA_021647375.1 Robiginitomaculum sp. | reverse complement strand
TGCCAACACATGAAACATATGGCCAGAACACACCTTATTACGAGTTTGAACAGGAATATGGATATGATGGTGAACACGACAGTTTTTCTTATTTCACGGACATTTAAGCCAAGGCCGCTTGTTACACGCCCTAATGCCTTCGTAGGGACATAACCACTCTTGCTAATGGCCTAGGCCGGGTTTCTACGAACTCTGCATCTACGGCGGATTGGTTTGGTAGGGCTTCAAGACGATCGGGAGCGGATCGCCAGCGCCGCAAAATGATATTTTCATTTACTGCAAACAAATAGCATTTGCCGCTCGCCAGTTCTCCCGGTGTTGCATCAAAAACAATAGCTACGCCGACTGGAAAATGAGCGGCCATAGCTGGGTCATTGGCAATAAGGGCAAAGGGTTTATCGGCTAAAATAGACAGGGCAATATAATCACGGGCAGGTAGCATTGATAACTTACCGTCCTTTATATTACTAATGGTTGGCCAAGCTGAAATAGGCACATGCTGGATTGGGCGTGTTAAATATCCTGCGGAAGTGTTGGCAGCATCATTTATGTCGATGTCGCCAATCCTGATCCAGGTTGCAGATGTACTTAATATGCCTGCGAGTTTGTCCAGAGCAATTTGGCGCGGTACATGCGAATCGTTTTCCCAATTTGCGACCGTAGGCTGACTAACATTGGCGGCTTGTGCCAATTCTACCTGCGATAGCCCTTGATCTAGCCTAGCTTGTTTGATGCGATAACCGATAGAATTCATGTCCACTCCCAGTTTTGGTTTATTTCCTTACATGAATATAAGATAAACAAATAATTGTCTATGTGTAAATGACGGGAAATGGCAACTAATTTTGCTAATAATGGCGTAAACTTAACGAAATACACGGTAAGTACGCTGATAAATGCCAAATGCTCCTTTCTGAACCTAATGTGAACGACATTGGAAATTAGAATGTTACCAAAAAGATATAATTAAAAGCTATAATATTCTTGTAATACTAATATGTGTTAACTATGTAATGGCTGTTGAGGGACACTAACCCCCGCGTTTCTGGGACGAGGCGCAAAGACTATTAGAGGATATTATGAATAGTGATTATTGTACACGCGAAGGTGCCGAGCGCATCAAACAGCAAATTGAAGATTATTGGGCCGAGCGCGGTCGCAAGGTTTCGATCAATCTGATCAAGGGCGGCTTTTTGGCCTCCATGCGTTCTGCGCGGACAGATGTGAGATCCAATATGGTCAACGGAGTTCCCACAACGAATACCGAAAATTTTGCCTAATGCGCTTTATTTGAGAAAATGTCGTAACCGTCTTTAGCATTATTGTTTTGCTTGTAATGTGAGTACACTACCTACAACAGCTTCTGGTAAACCCGGAAGCTGTCAGGACAAGTATGAACCACTAAGTTTAAAGGTGAGCGCTTTATTGCCCAAGTCAAATTATGATAATTCAACGAATCTTTTCAGGTAGAGTTCTTTGGCGTCGACCACAGACAGCGGTGCGATTTTAATGCGGATGTCGCCGGGGGGCTTGGTGAAAAAATCGTTGGCCTCCGCCTTGGTAAAGCCCGCAATTTGTATGGCCTCGAAATAGGCGCAATAAATATCGCAGGTTTTTATGGCTTTTTTCAGGGACTTGCTTGGGTGCGGGGGGAGGCCAAAGCGCAAATGCACGGCCTGTTCAATCCGGTCCTCGAAATCCGTATAATCTATGCCGAGCGCCGCCTTGAACGGCGAAATCATATCCCCAACCACATATTCCGCCGCATCGTGCAAAAGCGCCACAAGCTTGTCTTCTCGTGAGGCTTTCGGGTTGAGGATAGAAAACAGTTTCTCGACCACCACAGAATGCTCGGCCACAGAAAACGCGTGATCACCAGAAGTCTGCCCATTCCACCGTGCTACCCGCGCCAAACCATGGGCGATGTCTTCAATCTCAATATCAAATGGCGACGGGTCAAGCAGGTCAAGGCGTCGGCCAGACAGCATGCGTTGCCATGCTCTTGCTTGGGGATGACTTGGTGATTGTTTAGCCATTAAGTCTTGCGCACAACAACAACACCTGCACTATAGCCTGCGCCGAAGGAGCAGATTAGCCCTATGTCGCCCGCTTCGAAATCGTCGGAGTGTTTGTCAAATGCGATGATGGAGCCGGCGGAGCTGGTATTGGCGTATTCGTCCAGGACGACGGGGGACATATCCATATCCACATCTTTGCCCATTACTTTCTTGGCGATGAGGGTATTCATGGACAGATTGGCCTGGTGTAGCCACAGGCGTTTGAGGTCTGTTGCTTTAATACCGATTTTCGCAAGCTCATCATTTATCAAGCCAGCGACCAAAGGCACAACTTCGCGGAAGACTTTGCGGCCATTTTGGATGAATAATTTATCGTCTGCGCCAATGCCCTCGGGGGCGGCGTTATTGAGGAAACCGAAATTATTGCGGATATTATTCGAGAACTGTGTTGCCAGTTTTGCGCCCAAGATTTCCCATGCGCCCTCGGGCGCGATGCTTTCGTCTTCGACTAAAATAGCCGTGGCCACGTCGCCAAAGATGAAATGGCTGTCCCGGTCTTTGAAATTCAGATGCCCGGTGCAAATTTCCGGATTACAGACCAGAACCGATTTAGCCTGCCCGCCCGCAATCAGTCCGCGTGCCGTTTCTATGCCGAAAGTCGCGCTGGAGCAGGCTACATTCATATCAAAGGCAAAGCCACCTGCGCCAAGGGCGTTTTGGACTTCCACGGCGATGGCCGGATAACCGCGCTGTAAATTTGAACATGCGACGATCACCGCATCAATGTCTTCGGCTTTACGGTTCGTTTTGGCAAGAGCGTCTTTGGCGGCGGCGACTGCGATTTCTGCAAGAATGGAGATTTCATCATTGGGGCGCTCGGGAATGCGCGGTGCCATGATTTCCGGGTCAAGAATTGCGGCTTTAGAGATAACCTTGCGGGATTTAATGCCTGAGGCTTTCTCAATAAATTCAGCAGACGACAAAGGCTTGGCTTCTACTTCGCCCGCTGCAATGGCGTCGGCATGTTCCGCATTCCACTTGTCCGACCAAGCATTGAAAGCGACCACCAACTCCTCGTTAGAAATACTGTCTTGCGGTGCCCACAAGCCTGTGGAGCTGATTACTGCGGTCATGATGATCCCCTAATCTGGATTTGGTTGGTAATTTACGGATAAATTTTTCAATTACCAATCAATTATATGAGATAATACGGCTAATATTTTGGTGGTCTCGATGTGTGATTGCCTGTGCATTGTTGTTCATTGCGGTTTTCAATACGGTCACAAAACTTATCCGCTTCATTGTCATACATGGATTGGCAAGACGATAGAGCGGCAATGCCTATGACTGCAAACCCAAAAAGTAGATATTTATTATGACTGTTTTTCATTACATTTCTCATAGCAGTGACAATCCGTAGAATGGTCATTGACCATGCCGACAGCTTGCATGAAAGCGTAGATTATCACCGGACCGACGAATTTGAAACCGCGTTTTTTCAAATTCTTCGACATGGCCTCACTGATAGTAGTTTTAGCGGGCGCGTCTCTAAAATCCGCCCAGTTGTTTTGAATTTGCTTACCGTCTACAAAACTCCAAAGATATTCCGAGAAATCTATGCCTTCATCGTCGCGCATTTTAATATAAATTTGCGCATTGGTGATGGCTGCATTGATTTTCAGTTTTGAGCGAATAATGCCCGGATTATTCATCAGCCGTTCCCGGTCTTTATCAGTATAGTGGGCGATAATGTCCGGGTCGAGATTGTCGAAGGCTTCTAAAATGGTCTCCCGCTTGCGTAATATGGTGATCCAGGCCAAGCCCGCCTGCATACCGTCTTGTATGAGTTTCGAGAACAGAGACTTGCTATCATAATTGGGCACGCCCCATTCCGTATCGTGGTAGTGGCAATAAAGTGCGTCGGTGGGGGATACCCATCCACAGCGCGGAAGATCAGGATTGTGGTTCATAATTTGGCTCCAAAATTTCGACTTTTGCATCATTGACCAGCACATCATCTGTTGCACGCGCCAAGCGGTCAAGTCTAACCAATGCCATGCCCATATCACTCCTGACATGTTTAAGCGTTCCGACAGTACGCCCTCCGGCTTTGAGCGCGTCGCCAGCTTGTGCCGCACCTGATAATTTCACCGCGCGCATACGTTTGCGCACGTCAGTTTTTCGGTGCATGCGGCTGACGACTTCTTGGCCGATGAAACAGCCTTTTTTGTAATCGACCCCGTGTAGAAAATCCATATTGGCATCTGCTGGGAACATTTTCTCGGTATCGAAATCGTAAGTGCTATCCGGAACGCCGAGGTTCAGACGGTGCAGGTCGTAATCTTCGGGACTGTGTTCAGGGGAGAGGTTCCCGGATTCGGTGAGGTATCTTTGGCCCAATGCGCTATGTCTTGGGTCGGTTCGTCCAATATCACCCTGACCGTTCCAAAGTGCATAGACATCGAAACTGTCACTCACATCCTCAATGTCGATTTTGGCACGTAGCTTGTACATTTTCAGGCGGAGCGCCAGAGTTTTACCAAACTTCTCAGCCGTTTCCAGCACCAAATGACCGCCCACCTTATGAACGAAAAAGTCAGCAATAATTTTCCCTTGCGGCGTAAGCAGAGCCGTAAAGGTCAAGTCGCTGTTGAGATTGTTAGTAATCAGGCCGTTTAGAAAGTCCGCAACGCCATCGCCTTTAAGGGAAAATATGGTGCGGTTTAATCGGCAAATAGGCATGCTTGCCTACTTAATCTTGCCTTCTTTGAAGTCCACATGCTTGCGGACTACGGGGTCGTATTTCTTTTTGACCATTTTCTCGGTCATTGTCCGCGCATTTTTCTTGGTAACATAGAAAAACCCGGTTCCAGCAGTGGAATTTAGGCGGATTTTAACGGTGGTTGGCTTCGCCATGATATTAGTCCTTAATTAGAAATCTGAAGCGGGAACATACTTGGGAAATTGCCCCTGTCAACGCCTAAAACGCATAGAAACCACGACTAACCCAACGGCTCCGAGCGCGGCCATCGTCCACATGAAACCTTGGGGATTATATACATCCATCATTTTGCCTGCCAGCGGCGGCACGATAAGTGAGCCAATACCGTAGGCGACAATAAACCCGGCATTGGCTGCGGAAAGTTGATGTCCCTTAAACCGTTCGCCCAATTGCACCAAACCCACCGTATAAAGCGCCGTGGTTAGACCCATATAGAAGAACGCCAAGATGGCGAGCGCCCAAAAATTACTACCGACAAAGCCCATGGCGAGAGGGCCGATAAAGGCCACACTCATAAGGACTGCGGTCAGCAATTTTCGGTTCATTTTATCGGCTAGTGCCCCCATGGGAAATTGGAACAAGGCATTGCCAACGGCTGCAATTAACAAGAGTATCCTCGCCATATGTTCAGTATGCCCAAGCCGGGTATCATAGACTGGCAAGAAATAGATCATGCTTTGCTCGATAGCGCCAAACACCACGGCACACATCATTATGGTTGGTGCAGCCAACATGATTTTAAACATCACACCAAACCGAGCATCCTTTTTAGAGGTCGGGATTATTTTTTCTGCATTGCGCCAAATCACGAAGGGCATAACAGCCCCTAGGTTAATCGCCGCACAAATGATAAATGGCCACCAGCCGTCAATCCCGGTCAGCACGGCTAGCCCGCTACCTACGCCCATACCGCCGGCCAATGCGGCACCGTACATGCCCATAATGCGACCGCGTAAATGCTCGGGTGCGAGCTGGTTGATCCAGATTTCTGCAATCACAAATACGACGGTGAAGGCGCATGAGCCAATAAATTTAATCAAGAACCAAGCTTCGGGCGCCATGAATATTTTGAGGGCAGGGATTGTTGCTGCCCCGATGAGCAGGCAGGCGATTATCACGGTGCGTGGTGCAAACCAAGACATGAGTTTTGGTACAAATGGCGTGGATAGAATTGTCGCAACTGCCGCAAGGGAGATTAACCAGCCGAGCGTCATGCCCGAAGCAGTCATGCGTTCTAGGTGTTGGCTAATGAGCGGTGAAGATAACCCCCATGCCAGCGCGATAAAACCCGTACAGGCAATAGCCGTGATAATGCCTTGTTTTTGCGCTTTTGTCATGCCTGGAGTGGTTATTGGGGTGGCTATTATGGTGTCTGTCATGTTCGTTTGCTTTTTTCGGGAAACCGAGAAAATTTGAACTGATGGCGCACGGCTCTGGAGAAAAAAACATCCGGCGGCGGATTATCATATTCAAGATATGTCTTGAGCTGCCCCAGCATCATGTGCGTAACCCGGTGCATTTCGAGGTGCTTGATTTGTGCGAATGTAAACCAATTTGTATCTACCAATTCGGCACTATTTGCGTGAGGGCGTGCGGCGGCTTCTCCTGTTAGTTTTGCAAGGAAGAACCATGTATCAAACCGTTTGTCGCGGTGGGGCGGGGTGATAGCGCGGGCAAAAACCTCAATGTTTGAGAGCTTGGGTAAATAGCCCTCGGCGTGAAAGGCTTTCCAAGAAGGGTCGTTGATGGCATTTGGCACACTCTCATATTTCTCGC
>JAKIUV010000110.1 GCA_021647375.1 Robiginitomaculum sp. | reverse complement strand
TGCTGGTGCAGGTGGCTCCGTAGTCTTGCAAGCCGCTAATGTAAGGGCTGTAGCAAGAGCGAAAGCTCTTAAGGCGATCGGGTATTTTGGTTCGTACATTTTATTCCTTCAGCCCCCAAGCCGCAGTGATAATAGTATGGTCCGCATATAAGCACCGAATAAAACTGATTCTCGGCGGAGAAACATATATACCCTATTTCACCTGAAACGCGAATTAACTATTAATTTATCCACGAATCGCCCATTAATTGTTATCTGTGGTAAACACCCACTTAGCGAAATCATATCCGAGAGGTCAGAATTTTGAATTTCAGTATAAATCGCGGACTGCCCCTGATCAGCATTTTGTGGTGTCTGGCACTATTGGCAGCCTTGGCTGCTGCATATTTCAAGGGCATTGATGCTATGTCATTACTGCCCTTTGCTGGCGTTGCAATAGCCCCTGCAATTATCGGGTTGTTACTCTGGCCGTTTTCTCGGCGGGAATGGGTGCAGATGCTGGTGATTTTCTCGTGGATAGCTTTGGCTATTGTTGCCTGTTTTGCCATTGCCTTTGTGCCCATGGCTATATTGTTCTTATGCGCCCCGGCAGCGGCGGCTTTATTTGAGCGCGAAAAAGTCATCGAAGCTATGGTGTTTAGCGCCATATTTGCAGCGGGTGTTTTCTATTTTGGCCAAGCGGGTCTGGCGCCTGATCCCATCGCCAATGCTGACCAAGCCAGTTGGGGCGAACTGGCAGGCATTATGGCCACGATAGCATTTATGGTGGGGGCTATGTTTTTTGCGGCCTCTAGCAAACAAAATTTTGCGGCCTCTAGCAAACAAAATAAAGACGCGGGATATGTGGGCGATAATGCTTACCGCTTTGCCGAAGCTTTCCCTGGTGCGGTTATGCAATTTGACGCTGACGGAAATCTGGCCATGGCTACACCAACGGCGCGAAAAATGTTCGATATTGGTGATGATCAGGCAGATCATATCACCTTGTCCAGCCTAGCCTTAGGTGAAGCGCAGGAGCATTCCCTCGTGGCCGCATTTGACGTTATGCGCGAAACCGGAGAGACCACTTCGCTTGGCATTGATATTCCTGAACACTTCAAAGAAAACTTAGGTGAGGCGTCGTCTTTTATGGAGCTGACTTTAGTACCGCAAATAGACGGTTCGGTATTTGCTTACACCTCCGACTATTCGCGTATCGGCAACAAAGTCTTGAACCTCACGGATGCGCAGGAAACGGCGAAGAAGGAATTCGACGAAAAAACATTATTTTTCGCCGGGGTCAGCCATGAACTCAGAACACCGCTCAATGCCATAATCGGATTTTCGGATATGATGCGCTCGCGCCTGTTCGGCCCCTTGCCGGGCAAATATGCTGAGTACGCAGATCTTATTCATGATAGTGGTCAACACATGCTCGATCTGGTTGGGGATGTGTTGGACATGTCCAAGGTGGGCGCCAATAAATACGAGTTGAATTATGGTGAATTTGACGTAGCCGATGTGGTTAGAAGTTCCATGAAAATGATCAGGCCTTCTGCCGATGCGGCAGAGCTAGTACTGGCCGCAGACATTGAGGCGGATCGGGATTTGATCATTGAAGCCGATCGCCGTGCCGTGCGGCAAATCTTGCTGAACCTGCTCAGCAATGCCGTCAAATTTACCCCTAAAGGCGGGCGTATAACATCAGCCGCATATATCAAAGCAAACCGCATGGAGATTAGTGTTGAGGACACAGGCACAGGCATGACGGCCAAAGACATTGCCTCCGTCGGCACACCCTATGCTCAAAATTCCAATGCCAGTTTAGTGAAACAGCGCAGTACCGGTCTAGGGCTTTCGCTGGTCAAGAATTTGACCAAATTACACGGCGGCGATTTCGAAATCACCAGCCATCCAGGCGTCGGCACCAAGGTATTGGTCTCTCTGCCCTTAACAAAACCACGCGTTTAGCGTTTCTTTTTGCGGATGCTCATGGGTGATGCCAGAGCTGCTATGAAAAATCCAAAGAACACGATGAGTAAGAAAAATGCGGCTCTATTGTGGGTAATATCTTTCCACCACTGTTGTAGGGGCGTTGCTTTGAAAGCCTGGCTTGAAGCCTTTCCCCACCAAGCCTGTAGATCGCGTTTGGGTTGGTAGCCTTTCAGTTTGATTTCGGTCATGTTTGGTAAGGATGGCTTGGCGAGTTTAGGCATGGAGGCTTTCCAATTTTTCTTTGGCGCCGCAGTAGATGGAGTTGGCTGGACAGGTACAGAGCCGCGTAATTGTGGAGGTTGTTCCAATGGACGGCCCATACCGATTTGCGGGTCATTAGAAGCGGTTTGGACAGGCGCGGACACAGATGTGGGCGCCGGAGCGGCTATGGGCGCAGACGGATTTGGCAGTCCGGTTGCCGCCTGTTTCGGCGTGCCCCATGAAAGGTTTGCGAGCCAATTTTTGGTAGCACTGACAAATTTAGGTGCGCTTGATAAGAGCTTTGTTTCGGGTGCCGTTTCGCTTAGGCCAAATGAGGCAGGTAAGGGTGTTGCTGTTTGCGTCATCAAAATAGTGTTTTTATCCCAACGTGCAACGCTACCCTGCAAGCCGTTCCAATAGTTATTGGTCATTACGGCACCCATGGCGTTGGCGAACTTTGCAGGACGATCCGAGCTGATAATGCCCACCATGCGGCCATTGGCATAGGGCGACGGGAACATGGCCGCCAGGCCGCCGGAATCAAGACGGGCGCCCCGGTCTTGACCTGCGGCAAGTTTGAAAGTTTGGTCGGCATTGCTAGATGCGAACCTGTCGGTATCAACTATGTTTAGATCCTTTTGCTTACTGCGTACTTTCTTGCCCAATGCTATCTTTAGCCCCTTCGGTGCGGCGGAATACAGAGCGCTATCAATGATCGGATTGGGGCCGATGATCAGGATGTTTCTATCTAGGCCTGATTTTTCCGGCAACGCAGACACATAGTCTGCCCCTGTCCATTTTGGACCAAATTGTTGGGCGGCATAGGCGAGCATATTTAATGTGGCTAACCTGCCTTTTGTAGTGCGCGCGGTTAAAACCAATGTGCTGTTGTTATCAAATGGCGCGCCGGATGCTGAAAGCCGACTTAGATCCGTAAGGTGCGACGATCTGGATGTTGTCAGGCGGAACTTGGATGCGTTGCTGACCAGAACCGTTGGGACATATTGCTGGGACTGGCACAATGTGGCCGAGCCGCTCGGCTGAATATCTGGCGCAATGGTGAGCGTATTGCCGACCGCCGTGAACATACCGGGCTTTATATTGAATTCTACGAGCTTTGAGGATTTATTGAGATGGGTGTAGCCGATAGCCTGGCCGTTAAGTTTAACGGACAAACGGGATTTCGGATTGATGTCTTTGGCACTTAACACTTTCAAAGTCAGAACGCCACTGCTTGCATGCGGGTCTATAACATTGAAATTAATATTGCTGGCCTCGGGACGCCATGTGGGCGCAATTACGGGAGTGCCAATATCCGATAGCTTGTAATGACCAGCGCCGACAATGGCTTGAGGGGCGAATATTTCGCCCGAATAAAGCTCGTGCATAGAAATACTGCCGCGCCTTGCTTTGGGGAGGTGATATGTAGCAAAGGCGCGCACCAGTTCCAAGACTTGTTCTTCGGTCTCTGCGGTCAGGACAATTTTCGGTTTGTGACCGCTGTCGATCAACACTTTTGCGCCTTGGGTATCTAGGATGGATTTATTGTTCAGGAGCGGGCGAATATTGTCGTGTGTTCCAATAATAAATCGCATATCGCTTAGGCCAGAGCCAAGCTTAAACTCGGGTATGAACGACATACGCTGGGCGATAGCTTGGGCGGCGAGGGCTTCATAGGCTAATTTATGACTGCCTATAGCGGTGATACCTACGCGCTTAGGTGCCGTCATGGCGTGGCCTAATCTTTGTTCAATTTCTGCAATGTTCATTTGGCGGTTTTTAGCACGGGCTTTGGCCACCAGCTTTGAGCGTGATAAATCAATGACCCATTGGCCATTTGCAGGTGTGAGACAATCTGCATTTCTGGGTGTCTGGTAGCTGATTTTAATGCTGTTTTTTGACAAGCGAATGCGCGAAGTATCCATGCGGATATGGGCGTCAAACCGAGAAGCACGACCATAAATCGGCACAGGCTTGGCACCATTATAGCTAATGAGGAGGGGTGTGCCCCGTGCGACTTGCCCTTCCGGGTAGGCACTAATGAACAGATCAAGGCTTTCATACCAGTCATTGGCCGGTAAATCGAAAGCCAATTCATACTCTTGGGTGCGCCAGTCCAGAATGGCACTATCGCGTTTGGACATATCGCTTAGGCTGGATTTTAAGATATAGGTTGGGTTTTTAGCAGTTTTTGTCGTTGTCACGGCAGCCTGGGCGCTACTGGCGGCGAAAATAAAGATGCCAGCCAAGCAGACCAATAGCATTGTATAGAAAATCCGCTCAAAGCTCATTACTGTTCCAGCTTTGAACCCTGGTTGGGATCTAGGCTTGAATTCGAGAGTTTTGTGCTTATTTTGGGACATGTCAGCGCCTTATTTGGTTAATACGCTTCCAACCAAGCAAATAGAGTGCCAGTTTCGCTCTAAAAGAGAAAAGATGACTTCATTATGATGCCAGCCCTCAAACCTTCGATTTGGGTTTATGCCCTGATCCGCCGCGCCCAAGTGGAAACGGCCTATGCGACGCTTGCTCGTAAAGGCGACGGCGATGCGGGTGCAGTTTTGGTTAAAGTCTGTACGCTTGACGGGAATGCGGTGTTGTTCCGACCTATCAGAAATATAAATGGCGAACGAGTTTGGTTGCCCAAAGGCCCATTGCCGGAGCGTGAAATCGACGAAATGATCGGCAAACGCGTCAAGACCGACCCGGATCTCTGGGTGGTAGAAATAGAAGACAAACAAGGCCGGAATTTTTTGACAGAACCAATTGAAAGCGAATAATGCTTGTATCAAATGCCTTGGGGTTTTAAGGGGTGGCCATGACTGAAACTGCACAACATCCTTCGAATACGCGCCGCGTGTTTGCAATCATTTCTCATCCTGATGCGGGTAAGACGACCTTGACCGAAAACATGCTTTTGGCGGCGGGGGCTATCCACCAAGCCGGGCAGGTGGCTGCGCGCGGACAGCGTAGGCGCACCCAATCCGACTGGATGAAAATTGAGCAAGAGCGCGGGATTTCCGTGTCTTCGTCCGTGATGACGTTCGAGCATAGAGGGTTGGTGTTTAACCTGCTGGACACGCCGGGTCATGAAGATTTCTCCGAAGATACATACCGCACCCTAACCGCCGCTGATTGTGCAGTCATGGTATTGGACGCGGCCAAAGGTATTGAGCCGCAGACGCTTAAGCTGTTCGAAGTTTGCCGTTTGCGCGATATTCCGATCATTACATTCGTCAACAAATTTGACCGCGAAGCTCGCGACGTGTTTGAGACTCTGTCCGAGATCGAAGATAAATTGGCGCTTGATGTGGTACCTATGCAATGGCCGTGCGCCAGTGGACGGCGCTTTAAGGGCATGGCCGAGCTAGGTACAAATATGTTCCTGCCGTTCACTGCGGAAGGCGAACACGGCGCCCCCATTGCCTTTGGCAGCGACGATATGGCGGCATTTATAGACGATGCGGACCTGTGTGAAGAGTTTAGTGAAGAAGCTGAACTGGCGCGTGAATACGGAGAATTTAACGAACAGTCTTTTAATGAAGGTCATATGACCCCGGTCTATTTCGGCTCCGCACTCAAGAAATTTGGCGTGCTGCAATTGATCGATGCGCTGGCAAAATTTGCACCGGGGCCGCAGGTCGAGAAATGCATAAAGAACGGTCAAGAGGCCACCGTCGCTCCGTCCGATAAAACTGTTTCGGGCTTTGTCTTTAAAGTTCAAGCCAATATGGATCCGAACCACCGCGACCGGGTCGCGTTTTTACGGCTGTCTTCCGGCGTGTTCAAGCGCGGTATGAAGCTGAAGAATACAGAAAACAAAACTATATCCGTCCACAATCCTATTCTATTTTTCGCCCAAGACCGGGAGCTGGCCGAGCTGGCCTATGCGGGGGATGTTATCGGTATCCCCAATCACGGCGTTCTCAGGGTAGGGGACAGCTTGTCGGAAAGCGGCAAGATTAAATTCGCCGGCATCCCAAATTTTGCGCCGGAACTTTTGCGCCGCGCGCGTTTGTCTGACCCGCTCAAGGCCAAACATTTGCGCAAGGCTCTGGAGAGTTTGGCCGAAGAGGGCGTCACGCAACTGTTCAAGCCCGCCATGGGTTCTGACATGATTGTCGGGGCGGTTGGTTCGCTTCAGATTGATGTTATGGCTGAACGGATTAAAACTGAATATGGTCTTGAGGTCGTATTTGAGCAAAGCATGTATCAGGTTGCAAGATGGGTTGTTTCCGATGACCCTGCCGCTTTGCAAGCATTCATCAACAAAAACCAAGGCGCCATAGCCGAAGATTTGGACGGTGCCCCGGTTCTGCTGGCGAAGTCCCAATGGGATGTCAGTTACGCCGCCGATAAAAATCCCGACTTACGCTTCTTGAAAATTAAAGAACGTAGTTAGACGCTGGAATTGGTATTGGTAC
>JAKIUV010000109.1 GCA_021647375.1 Robiginitomaculum sp. | reverse complement strand
TCTTCCATTTTTTCGCCTGGTCGCAAACCCGTATATTTAATCTCAATATCCTCGCCCGGCACCAAACCACGCAGGCGGATAAGTTGTTTGGCCAAATGGGTGATATTAACCGTTTCGCCCATGTCCAAAACATAAATCGCGGACACTTCCTTGCGCTGGCCGCCGTTCAAGGCCGCAGCCTGTAACACCAATGCCGCCGCCTCTTCCTTGGTCATGAAATACCGCGTGACTAGTTTATCTGTGACCGTCACTGGGCCGCCGTTTTCAATCTGTTTTTCAAACAAAGGAATGACCGAACCATTGGAGGCAAGCACATTGCCAAACCGAACCGCAGAGGACGAAATATTGGCATCATTCATAGCGCTGGCCAATGTCATCATTTCGGCGATGCGTTTACTTGCCCCCATAATGTTATTTGGGCTAACGGCTTTGTCGGTGGATATTAAAGTGAAGCTTTCCGCACCGAATTCTATGGCTAAATCGATAATAACCTTGGTGCCGCCGACATTGGTGAGAACCGTTGCAATAGGGTTGGCTTCCATGAGGGGCACGTGTTTCAGCGCAGCCGCATGCAAGATAATATCCGGTTTTTCGTCCGAGAATATTTCGCGCATATGGGCTTCGTCGCGTACATCACCGAGATAGGGGCGAAACGAAGCATCACCGGATAAGGACAATGTTTGGTCAATATTATACAAATTCATTTCGGATGCATCTACCAAAACAATATGCTTGGGTTCATGACCCGCAATTTGGCGCACAAGTTCGGAACCAATCGTCCCGCCCGCCCCCGTAATCATAACCGTCTTACCCTTTAGCAATCTCTCTACGGGTGCCATATCCAAAGTCTTGGCGTGTCGCCCAATAAGATCAGCCGCTTCGAACGGTGTCAGGCCGTCGTCGCGGTTATTGCCGAGGCGTTCGAGCCTTGTCCCTAGAGCTGAAGCCAATTTCACCAGCCGCGCCGCGCGTTTTCTATCCGTGTGTTTTTCGACCAATATCAATATTGGTTTAGCGCCGTGTAATTGCTCAATATTAGATACGACGCCCGGAATATCCGATAAATTGCCGATAACGGGAACACCGCGTATTGAGCGGCCTTTATGACCGCCTTCGGTTTCTATGAGGCCGCGAATGTGATGTGAAGCATCGCGCTTTTTCAAAGCTTCGTCGCGCATATAATTATGTAATGTTTGTGAGCGCCCGATCAAAATTGCAGGTGGTTTGCCCCGTTGTCCCCTACGGAATAATGCTTTTATATCGCCGTTTTGGTAGACCATCACCAGCGCACGGCTTGCCACCAGCATAAAGAAGAAAAACCCGCCCGCAATAAAGGGTACGGAGCGGGGTAAATGTTCGGCTCTATTAAAAAACAAAAACAAGATAATGAGCGTAATAACGCTCGACCAGATAACGGCGCTCAGTAATGTGCGTACATCATCAAGTGACATAAACCGCCAAACCGCGCGGTTCGCACGTGTTGCCAACCAAACCACAAGACAAGAAGCTGCAAACACGGCTGTGGTTTTAATATCAATATTTTCGGGTGCTAATTTACCTTCGTACAAAAACCTAAGACGCATGACACCGTACATACAAGCGGCACCAAGGAGTACATCATAGAGTGTAACCAGAAGCTTGGTTATCCACGGTGCCAGTCTACGGGAAGCCAACTTGCGAGGATCCAGTTTGCGCGAAACCAATTTGTGGGCGGTTTTATCCATTGGGTTTTGCCCCGCTCGCAGTTTCGACATTACTCATTCTTTTTATCGTCCAACGCACACGGTTAGAGCGAGCCTGACCATCTCCGTCCCCGTAGGCCTTGCCGTGTATGACCAATTGTTCCGTGCGCCTTGGGCGGCTACCATCTGCCAGATAAACGGATTTCTCAAGCTTGAGCGGGCCGCCGTCTGCACGAAACCGCCACCCTTTTCCGCCGGGTTGAATAAGTAATGCGCTGTGCTGGTCTTGGGCTAATGTAACTTTGACATCTGGGTGCAAGTGAAAACGAATGGCGAAAGGAATTTGATCCCTGCGCAAAGGCTCTGCCCCAAGCGGTACATAAAGCTGGTCTTCACCGCGCACATCTGTACCCGTCAAATCCATATATAACCTGCGCAAATGGCTTAGCCCGTAAGCCTTTAAATAACTATTATGGCTTGCCTCCAGCCATGTGCCGGTTTCTTGTTCATTGCGTGCGCAATTTACGCCGTCAGCAGATTGTGCGACCGCGAGACCCAGAAGTTTAGCCGTAAGACCAGATTCCACAATGCGCCCCGCATCTTGGTCATCTAAAATCAAGGTCGTGTGAGCCGCCGTTGAGCGCATGCTTTGGCGCCAATGCTCTGGTTGATCGGCATTCCAACCGCAATTTACAAATAGAGGTCCTGTGGGTGTCGACATTTCAAAAGCAAGAGGGGACAAATGTGCTTCCAGATCAAAGGGGCGCGGCGCAGTATTCCCCGCATCCAGCATCACCGTAATCCCGCTTCTTTCCAGTTTTTGAAATCTTGTATGGGGTGCGTAGCCGAAAGCTTTGGTTTTTATTTTTGCACGGGAAAGCAGTTTTTTTGTTCTGTGCGGATTTCCCCTGCCGCCGCCGTGAAAACTAAATTGGTGGTCGTCTTCCGTGCTGAAAAATGTGACCATTGGCGCCATACGGTCTATGGCGCGGCGGATTTCTTTTGAACCCGCAATACCCCTCGCATCTAGCGCCGCTTCGGTTTGGAGCAATATTTCAAGCGCGTCCAAAGCTTGCTCGGGCGAACGGCTAATATGACCGCCATCCGCAAGAATTTGCTTATCTATTTCGTCGTCCAGTAAGTCCAGACCCCTGTCCAAAAACCCTTCTTGCTTGCCGCTTAGACAAGCACCTGCAATGACCATAGACGCCGCCGCCTTCATACGGAATAATCCGTCGGGGGTACGGCGGTAGGTTTTCCGCAAACGCTTAAGCTGTCGCACCAAGCTGACCCGCCGCGCAGCTTCATCTGTATTGCCTTTGTCTTCGCCCAGTAATACCTGCCAATTGGTCAGCCAAGCATAAACCCGGTTTGCCAAAATATCATCCCGCCAAGCAAATGGATTCCATTTGCCATAAATGGCTATCCAGCGATCTACAAGATACCGGGCGCGCTCGCCTGAGCGGTCTGCAAGCCTCGGATGCTTGCGGGCGTATTTCTTGGATAACCCAATAGCGGACAGATCATTGAGCCAGTCAAAACTGTGCAAGCGCGCCGCGTAAATTTCAGACGGTGCCGGAACCGACCAAGGGTCGCCGTCCGCGCCAATATCCAGGTTTTGGGAACCCAAAATAAATTGACCGTCCAGGATTTGCAAACCTTGCGTAGCATCGCCTATATCTAGTGGAGAGGGTAGGCTGGCAAAGTCAGGAACACGAATGGCACCAGAGTTCATTGCCCGCATGGGGGCGCCAAAGTCCACCGCCAATCGGCGCCAAGATTTGCGCAAACCCGCCGCAGCAATATCGCCTATGCCAATCCGCCTCACCATTAAATTGCCTTTGTCTCAGAATGTTAAAAGTGGCTCTTTATACTGGCTCGTCCATATCAGTCCAAAAACTCAAGCGCAAGCATCATGGCACTTCGGGGCAGAGCCAAATACACAAAACCCCGCCCTGCTGTGCAGAACGGGGTTTGGCATTTGAAAAAAACGAAACTCTATTTACGGATAGGCTGATAAACAGGTGCCGTATAATCAACAGGGGGTACATAACCGTGTGTTGGTGTCGTTGGATAAATTGTCACTGATGGAGCCGCACCTGAATTCATCATGCAGGTTCCGTCTGTAGCACGTGTGGTATTGGACGGACAATCAACCGTTCCGCCACTTGTCGTCGAACCACTCCAGCCCGAACTGCTTGATGAGCTGCTCCAGCTCGTGGAACCAGTATAAGACCCACTTCCGGTCATCATACATGTGCCGTCTCCGGCTGGTGTCGTGTTAGCTGGGCAACTCACAGGCGCACCGCTATAAGACATTGAAGGCGGTGATGAATAAGGCATTGCTGGTGTTTGTCTCATAGACGGCGGTGATGTATATTCAACCGATGGTGCTTGCTGGTAAACTGGTGCGGCGCACCCCATTCCGGTCACTTGTGAACAATCCGTGTATACAACACCTGGGCTGACCGGTTGGCCGCCGATAACTGTTGTAGATCCGTAACGGGATTCAACTGGCGGGGTGACAACCGCGCCGCAGGCCGCGCCTGAACAATTATTACTGCCGCTTTCATAGTCGTAGACATTACCGTAACGGCTACTGCTACCACCGCTGGATGCACAGGCACTCAATGTTAATGCTACGACACTTGTGCCAACGATTATGCTGGACTTTAAAATATTTATGCTGCTCATTAGAGCCTCCCGTTTTGATACAATCCTACCGATTTGTGCAATTCTTAAGCCAATAACCTTAATATACGTCTAAATTCGTACATATTTTGCTCACATATTGTGTCATTATCCTAATTTTATGGTTAACAACGTGTAAACGTCGCGATAAAAAACCCATCCATACCGCCTTTTTCTCGCAAATAGTGCGGTAAGACCCTGAACATGCCCTCTGCCGTTGCAGCTTCAGACATCCCCAAGGCGTCCATGCCTAACAATGAATTAAGGCGAAAATCTGTCCTATTTTGCATAAATTTGGAGATTTGTTCTTCGCCCTCTCGCTTCTGAAGCGAACAGGTACAATATACGAGTGTACCGCCCGGCGCAACATGACGGGCTGCCGCCATTAACAGCTTCTCCTGAATACGAGCCAAACTTTCAATATCAGCAGGCCTTTTGCTGTACAAAACATCCGGACGGCGGCGAAATGTTCCTGTTGCTGTGCAAGGGGCATCCAAAATAACAATATCAAAACCATGTCCGCTTGGGTTTTCAGGATCCCGCCATTTTGCCGCGTCGCCGACAACAATTTCAGCGGACAGTTTTGTCCGCGCCAAGTTCTCTTTAACCCGCTCCAACCTGTCTTGGTTTTTATCCAGCGCCGTCACATTGGCACCCGCTGCCGCCAATTGCAAAGTTTTGCCGCCTGGTGCCGCGCACATATCCAGCACGCGCTTGCCTTTAATATCGCCCAACAGCCGCACGGGCAAAGCCGCCGAAATATCTTGCACCCACCAATCCCCGTCGTCGTAACCCGCAAGGGCGCGCACGTCCCCGGCCTTGGCAAGGCGGATGGTGCCGCCGGGTAATATTTCACCTGCCGGGCCATCAATGCCGAGTTTGGGTGTCAAATCTAGGGGCGGCTCTTTGGCCAGCATTTCGGCCATCTGCCCGCACGCCTCTGCACCGTAAGCCTCTGTCCAACTGGTGCGTAGCCATTTCGGTATATTATCAAGCGTGCTGGTCTCTGCCAACAATGTCGGGCCTTGTTCGGTTACACGCCGCAGCACTGCATTGGCCATGCCTGCCATGTGCGCAGTTTTTTTGGAGCGCCTAAGCAGCGCAACGCTTGCATTTACGGCGGCATAGGCAGGCGTATCCAAAAATAGAATTTGCGCCGCGCCTGTACGCAATACGGCGAGGGCGTAATCGGTCGGGGTTTTTTTGACGAACGGTGCTAGCACTTTATCAATCTGCCCCATTCTGCGAAAAACGGTGGCGGCAATCAGCCGCGCAAATGCCCGGTCACGGCGCTCAAGCTGGACGAACAAGGCCTGGCTCGAAAGCGCTATATCAAGCGGCGTGCCGTCCACCAACACTTCGCGCACACCATGGGCAGCCACATAACGCGCCCCATGCTTTGGCGTTTTGGCTGTATGTGTTTTGGCTTTAGGCCGGTTTTTATTTTCAAATTTTTTATTCATGGGGCGCGTTACCATGCTCTTGGGAGAAACGACAGAATTATTTTATATGGTGCCAGCACCACTGCCAGCACCAATGGCCGCGCAGTTGCACGGGTATTTGTTTTTTTGAACAGACCTTGCCAGCTAGGGCGGTTTTTTCTTGTCTGGATGTGGGCTTGTGTCGGTCTGGCTTCTTTTCACCATAGCTTCTGGCGGCGGGATGATTGTTATTGCGCCGCCCTGCTCAGCCGCCACTTCAGCTTCCGCCGCACCGATTGCCACTTCGGGCGCCAATTCATCGAGGGTAAAGCAGACGGGTTTCATGGTGCGTTTGCCGCGCGGCGTTTTGTCTGGATTTTTGTCCTGAATATCCACACCCCAAAGCTTTAGATGGGCGACGCGGGCTTGTTCCAGCTTAGGGTTTGGCCGCGACCGCCCGTATAAAAACCGCTCAACATTGATTATTTTGACGAGGGCAAAGGGCTTCCAATTATAAGTGTGGGATGCGGGCTTAGCAGCAGTCTTGCGGCTTTGCTCTTGTTGAACCCCGCCAAACCCAGCAAAACCATTTGGAAATTTCCGCTTCCAATCGCTGAAATGTCTTGTCAGCGCATAGTCCGCCAAACGGTTTTTGCGCCAGCGCTTGATAGCCCGCTCGCCGATAACCCGGCGCACAAAGGCAATGCGTTGGGGGCTTTGCAACACCCAGGCCTTGATGCGCATATTGAGGTTTTCTCTAGCCTTAATGCGTAAGTCCCGCGACTGCCGTGCCAACATGCGCTCACAAAACCGT
>JAKIUV010000108.1 GCA_021647375.1 Robiginitomaculum sp. | reverse complement strand
CCCGTGTAACTACCCGCCCGTTTTTACTGGTCTGGGGGCCGTTGGCGGCAATATTTTTCACCAATGCTTCGGCGTCTTGCATATCCACGGCATTATAGACGCGGATCTTTAATTTGCCTTCGTCCGACAGCCGTTCAATCAAGCCAATGTCATTGGCGTCCACCGACATAGACTGGATGCCGGTCCAGCCATAAGCCGCGTAAACTTCCGAGGCTTTGATATAGGCGGCTTCTTTGCGCTCAGGGCTGAGGGTGGGCATCAGGTCTTTAACCAGTCCCATGGCGTGGTCTATTAACATGCCTGTCGGCGTGCCGTCATCTCCGTGCAGAATATCGCCGCCGAATGGTGGTTTGGTGTCTTTGGTGATCCCCGCAGCTTTAAGCGCCGCAGAATTGACCACCATAGCGTGACCGTCTGCCCGCCCAAGCAGTACCGGGTTATCGGGCGATACGGCGTCCAAATCCTGACGGGTCGGGAAGCGGTCTTCTGGCCAATGGGTTTCAATCCAGCCGCGCCCGTAAACGGTTTCTCCCTTGGGCGTTTTGGCGACTTCTGCGGCTAAAGTTTTTTGCAGTGTTTTAATCGATGCTGTTCCTTCAAGGTTAAGCGTCATTTCGCGTAGGCCTATGCCGAGGAGATGGGCATGGCTATCGACGAAACCGGGATAAAGATAGGCGCCTTTGAGGTCGATAATCTTTTTATATTCAATGCCTGGGTCGCTGCATAAATCACCCAGGCCGTCTGCGAAATAATTTTTTATCACACCATTATCGACGGCAATATCCGTCAAGACTAGCTTGCCGTTCTCATTGTAATAATTGGCGTTTTCAATGCACAAATCGCGTGTCGTGGTTTCAAGTTCTTTCGGCGCTTCGGTTTTTTGCCCGCAGGACGCCAAGGCCAAACACACCCCGAGTGCTAAAATTGATCCCGTATTCTTCATCATAATCCCCTTCAAGTCAGGGCTTTATAATGGAGATTTCAAACGAGGCTGTCCACTTTATTCGGTTCTAGCTGATCGCTTGGTTTTAGCCAGTCGTGGCTATTTTATAGGCCGGAGCGAAGTCTTCGAGGATTGCATAAACCGCGCCGATCCGAAAGGGTTTGGCCAATGCGGCGTCAATACCAATTTTTTTGCACAGGTGCATGTGCTGATAATCCGGGTCAGCGGTCATGGCGACGATATGTACACCGGACCAATCCTGGCTACTCTCCCGGATTTTTAAAGTGGTTTCGATGCCGTCCATAATCGGCATATGAATGTCCATAAAAATTAAATCAATAGGGCAGGAATGTAGAATTTCCAAAGCTTCATACCCGTGGGACGCTGTGAAAATTTTGACGACATTATCTTGCAACAGGGCTTTCAAGGTTAAATGGTTGAGATTATAATCGTCGACCACGAGTATATTCATATCATAAAAGCGGCTGCCAATTGAAACGGACTCGTTCTCAAAAGATGAGTTTGCTAGCGGCAACACCAAAGAGAAAGTCGAGCCTTTGCCGATCTCGCTTTTCACCAAAATCTTTCCGCCCATTTCGGTAATCAAGCTTTGGGTCATCGGTAGACCCGTATCGACAACGCCGTAAGTCACACCGTTTTGCGTCGCCGTATCGGATTTCCTGACAAATAACGAGGCCATGTCGCCTGCAGATATGCCTGGACCGGTATCTTGGACGCTGATCAAAAGATAAGATTGAGTGCCGTATTTTGGGTGGGGTTTGTCCAGACGCGATACAATCACCCGCACAAGACCGTCTATGGTTGAATTGACAGCGTTGGCGGCCAGGTTATTCAGGCAGTGCTGAAACTTCATGGCGTTGATAGGCAGGACATTGGGCACATTTTTATCAAACACGGTTTCTATGCGTGTGTTGTTTTTACGCGCTTGTTCCGCCCAGATGCTCTTCATGGCCAGAACTGATTTTTGCACATGAAAATGACAGTCTACCGACAGGGCTTGCCCCTTGGTTTCAAGATAGGCTTTTCCGCCCAAATTTTCTTCATTTAACATTTTAAAACCCCAATACCACATTGCGGGTAATAACAGACATTCTCAAACATAAGTTTAAATTCAATAGTATATGCGGGCATAATTTATGGGGTTAAATTTGTGCTAAAGTATAATTTGCGCCATTTTGTCCCCTTGCACTGAACCTGACCTATGGCATAAAGAGGTGCGTAAATATGAGAGAATTATGAGCAATCCAGAGTTTCCGGACATATTAATTTGGGCCATCCCGTTTTTTATTGCCTGTATTGGCCTAGAGCTTCTTTGGTTGAAATATCACCCAATCAAAGATGCCTATACGGTTAAAGACGGGGCGACATCTTTGGTTATGGGCAGTGGGATGAGCGTGTTCGATATAGCGACCAAGGCGGTGAATTTGATTTTTCTGATGTGGGTTTGGCAATTTGCCTTTTTCGATTTGCGGGATCATATGTCTCTGATTTGGGTTGTTCTCATTGCTCTGGTTGCCGACGATTTCATGTATTATTGGAAGCATTTTCTGTATCATAAATCCCGCTGGTTTTGGGCGACCCATGTTGTGCATCACTCGTCCGAGCATTATAATTTGACGACGGCTTTGCGCCAACCTTGGACGAATTTGATTTCGGGGACAGTTGTTTTGGCCGTACCTTTGGTTCTCTTGGGAATTCACCCGTTGATTTTGTTTTTTGTGGGCGCTTTGAACCTGCTTTATCAATTTTGGTTCCACACAGAAACCATTGACAAAATGCCGCGCTGGTTTGAAGCCGTCATGAATACGCCGAGCCACCACAGGGTCCATCACGGACGTAATGCGCGCTACCTTGATGCTAATTACGCCGGGATTTTCATCATCTGGGACAGGATGTTTGGCACATTTGTGCCGGAGCAAGCGGCGGAGAAACCGGACTACGGGATTGTCAAACCACTGACGACATTCAACCCGCTCAAGATTGCATTTGGCGAATATATTGCCATTGCCAAAGATGTTTTCTCTAAAGGCCCGCGCTTTAGTGAGCGCATAAAATACATCTTTGCCGCGCCGGGTTTTTCCCATGATGGTTCGCGTGAAAGTGTGGCGCAAATCAAAGCCGCTTATATCAAGGAAAACCCGGATCAGGCCGGGACACCGGGACTTCCCAAATCTTGAACAATTCTTAAGACAAAATTAGCCATATTTCTCCACAATAGCTTCTAAGTTTAATTTTTTGGCCATTTCTCGGCCATTATCTGTTAGCGGAGGTTCTGATGCGTATTCTTACAAGCGCGGTGATTGCGACAACAATGTTGGCTTTGGCAGGGTGTTCGACCACTGCCGTAAATCCAAATTATCAGCAGACTACAAAGTATAAGGGGAGCAATCCTTATGCAAATCAGGCTCCTAATTCGGCAGAAGTCCAAAATGCCAATTACCAAACGCAACGCGCTGCGCCAGTGACATATATTGGGCAACAAGTTGCGCCAATTCCTATGCAGACAGTTCCTGGGCAGACAGTTCCTGGGCAGAAAATGGTTCGCCAATCCGTACCGGTTTACCAATCCGTACCACAAACCGTGACTTATGAAGCACCGCGTGTAGAGCAAGGTCTGCAAGAAAACACGACGAGTTTGGGTGAAAACGGCACTCCGGGTTATTACGCAGTCAACGGCACTCCGCCGCCTGTACAGGCAACACAGCCGCAATTCGCGCAAACCCAATCACCACAGCCGCAACAAATGCAAGCCGAACCAAGCCCGATGCCGACAACGTTCGCACCAATACCCTTACCGCCATCCTTAGCATCATCCATACCTGCATCCTTGCCTTCTGGCACAATTCGCCACACGGTTATTCCCGGTGATACCCTTTATTCCCTCGCCCGTACTACGTGTAGCAGTGTGACTGAAATTCAAAATATCAACACGATCAATGATGAGTTTTATATTCGTGCAGGTGAAGATATTCTCTTGCCGAACGGGAGATGTGTAGAGTAAGAGACCCTATGTTATTAAGCCCTATGAAGGGGGCTTGCAGGGGAACACATCATGCGAAAACGCTTTGCCAAAATTCTTGCCACTGTCGGCCCGGCCAGTGCGGCGCCTGACACGTTAAAACTGTTGCACGAAGTTGGCGTCGATGCATTTCGGCTTAATTTCTCCCACGGTAGTCACGAAGACCATGCCCGCGCTATAAAAGCTATCCGTGCTATCGAGACATCTAGCGGCAATGCCATCGCTATCGTTGCCGATATGCAAGGCCCAAAAATCCGGGTCGGTAGTTTTGCGGGCGGCAAAACCACACTGCGCTACGGCGAGGAAGTAACACTCGTTATCGGCGATACATCTGACAAAGACGGTATTATTCCCTTGCCCCATCCAGAACTCATCGAAGCACTGGCCATAGGTGATGCCCTTAAATTCGACGACGGAAAATTAATGGTGACTATCACTGGGAAATCAAAGTCCAATTTAACCGCCCGTGTTGATGTGCCAGGCGTTCTCGGTAATAAAAAAGGTGTCAATGTCATTGGCACCGTCTTGCCCGTATCGGCTATGACCAAAAAAGACAAGGTCGACATGACGTTCGCCCTGTCCCAAAAGGTCGATTTTATCGCGCTTTCTTTCGTACAAAAAATCCAAGATGTTATCGACGCCAAAGCCATCATTGGCGACAAAGCTGGTCTTATCGTCAAAATCGAAAAACCCTCTGCGGTAGACGACATTGAAGCCATATTGAAGCTAGCCGATGCGGCCATGGTGGCGCGCGGAGATCTCGGCGTGGAACTGCCCCTAGAGCAAGTCCCGGTCGTGCAGCGCAAAATTATCACCGTTGCCCGCGCCCTCGGCAAGCCAGTTATCGTCGCCACCCACATGCTGGAGAGCATGATCGATGCCCCGACGCCGACCCGCGCCGAAGCCTCTGATGTGGCAACAGCTATCTACCAAGGTGCGGACGCGGTTATGCTGTCCGCCGAGACCGCCGTCGGCCGCCACCCCGCCACCGCCGTCGCCATCATGGACAGGATTATCAAAGCGGCGGAGAACGACCCCAGTTACCCGGATTATTACACCCGCGCCAATCTGCGCCCCCAAGCCACCATCAACGATGCTATTAGCCAGTCCATTCGCGGCATTGCCGAAGTCCTGAAATGTCAAGCCGTACTCGGCTATACCCGAACCGGCTCAACCGTGATGCGTATAGCCCGCGAACGACCACCCTGCCGCATTCTCGGCCTGACGCCAGACAAAACCGTAGCATCGCGCATGGCACTGACATGGGGTGTACGCGCCGTCGTGATGGATGACCCTGCCAGTTTCGAAGACATGCTAGCCGTCACCCAGACCATTGCCAAACAGCAAGCCGACGCCACCCCCGGCGATAAAATCATCATAGCCGCAGGCATCCCCTTCGGCAGACCAGGCACGACAGATACGCTCAAGATTGCGACGATAGATTAGCGCCCCTCGGACGCCGCCTTTAATTTCAAATATTCTGGGCGTTGGAATACATAAGGGTCTGTGTTAAATTGTTCCTTGGTAAATCGTATCCAATCGTTTAATCTAGGCAAATTCTTTCGCCTGCGCGGGCGAGTTTGTATCCGGCTTTTTCTATGTCTTCATAGGCATTCGTATTTTGGTCTAGGGCAGGATTGGAATGGTTCAGGTGGATGAAACGAATTTTAGCGCGGCTAGGAATGTCCAGAGATTTCAGTATTTCCATGGTATGGGTTATAGTCGGGTGCGGGATTTTACTCATATCGCGCCCCGGTAATTCGTCGCCGTTATAGAATGTACCATCAATGAGAAGATAATCATTGGCGGCGATGATGTCGGTGAGTTTGGTGCCCGCTTCCGCCCATTGTTCCCAGCTATCTATATCAGGAATATAGACGGCGGATTTACCCACGCCTTGGATATGGTAGCCAATTGTTTCGGTATATTCGCCCCTATGGGGGACGGTGAAAGGAGTGACGGAAATATTATCGCCGAACTTGATTTTTGCCCCATCGCTCAATGACTTAATCTCGATATTTTTCAGCTGAGCCAACAAATCCCACGGGCCGTTATTTTCAAGAAATGTTTGCATTTTAGGCATGGCGTAAACGGGAATGCTTTTTGCCCCCATAGCTTCGCGGCCAAATTGCGCCAAGCCCAGATAATGACCCATATGGCCGTGGGTCAAGAATATTTCGCCGAGTGTTAGCCCTTCAATCTCGCTACTAATCTCCAGCATATGCATTTGATATTTCACATCGGGCGTTGCATCGAACAGGGAGTAGGTGGCAGTATTTCTATTGACTAAAGCAATAGAACTGGCCGTGCGGATCAAGGTCGAGTCCCGCCACGCCGGGTCGGCGCTATTGCCTATTTGTGGTTTACCTGCATCTTGCGCCGTGCCGAGGACGACCAGGTTGGCATTGCAGACATCGGCTTTTATCTCGGTTTTGGAAGCTTCGCAGGACGCTAATCCAAATGTTAAGAATGCGGACAAGCCCGCTGTCAAACACGTAAGAAGTTTATTGTTCATAATAGTCATTACCTTTACCGAGCCTTCGATATAAGCACATAACGAAAGTGGGTAATCAATGCTATCTTTATTTGAAATTATACTCGGAATCCTGAATAACCCAGTTTTTGCTTGCTCTTTTATTAAAAGTTGATTCTAAGGCTTTTTATGCATGGGTTTTTTAAATTATCTTCTGAACAACGGCGTGAACTTACAGCCATTTTG
>JAKIUV010000107.1 GCA_021647375.1 Robiginitomaculum sp. | reverse complement strand
CGCCTTTGCAACCCTCTCCAAGTTCATCGAGTTCACCCTACCCCGGCGATTAGGGGCAGTTCTATTTTCACTCATTAGCATTGCTTTGGCGGCAGGGTTATTGTTTGGGCAGTCTTTTTACGGCAATTTCCCCACATGGGAATTTGTCATCATGGGCTTGGCGATACTTATCAGCTTGTTTGCGGCGCTATCATTATGGAGCGGGAAAGCCCGGCGGGCATTTTTTGGGGCTTTGGCAACATCCGCATTGATCACCATTCCAACCTACCAATTCACCCTGCCCTCATTAAAACAATTAAATATCAGCAGCATGGTGGAAACTGCACTTATAGAAAACGGGATCAACACACCTGTATCCAATACGTCTATTTTGTCCACGCAATTTACCGAACCCAGCCTGGTATTCCGCCTAGGCACAGGCATATTGCTCGGCAACCCGGGCGAGCGGCTTGCAAAATTGGACATGCAGACAGGCGATATTGTCATTCTGGACAGACTAAAAGCAGAAACGAAAGAGTATGAGGCTAAACTAGCCGCAAAACTAGCAGAAAAAAACCTGTGTTTAACCAGTCTGCAAACTATCAAAGGGTTCAATTATGCCAAGGGTGATGCGGTCAAACTGGATATTCTACAGACAGACGTGTGCCCTACTCCATCCAATATTCCAGCAATTATTCCAACCAGGGATTCCGAACAGACAACCACCAAGCCCGACCCATAATCGCGAAATACATAAATGGTAAGGATAAAACCAGCAAGGTTTTACTCCACCAATGTGATGTGTAATCCCAAAAATACCGAACAAAACCACGGAATTTATTGCTCTCGACCCGAACGATACGGGCGCGGGATGTTGAACCATAATGCATCACCTTGGCGTCCGGAACAAAGAACACATCTCCACCGGACAGTTTAGCTCGCCTGCATATATCTATATCTTCCACATGCAAGAAATAGCGTTCGTCAAAACCACCGAGCATATCAAAGCTTTCTCGGTCAACCATAAGGCAAGCACCACTGACAATAGGCATTTCAACAGGCGTATCAGGCAACGGCATATGCTCTAAATGGATAGACTTGAAACCCGGTAATTTATGCAAAGGTGTAAAACTGACCACAGCTGCCATCGGCGTCAAAGCGCTACGGCGCGAACCGCGTTGCTCGACCCCGTTGACGGTTTGTAAATTGCCGCCAGCAATCCACGGTCGGGTTAAGCTATCGCCGCATTCCGCCAATGTCATGGCGGTGCCCTTTTCGATAACTGCGTCCGGGTTTAGAAATAAAATATAATCGCCCTTGGCTAATTTCGCACCGTAATTACACGCGCGACCAAAACCGATATTGCCATGGCCTTGCACAAGCCGTATCCGGCGTTCGTCCTTTGTCAATGCCCATAGCCGTTGGCGGGCGGAAACCGTATTGCCATTATCAACGATAATCAGCTCTAGGATATCCGGGTCTGCCAATACGGCAGGCACAGATTCCATCAAGGACGGCCCCGTATAATAAGAGACCATCACAATACTGATGCGTTTTTTTGGGTAGCTAACGGGTAGCGGAACCACATTTGTTGTCATAACGACCTATACTTTCCGACCCCCGGTTCGAGAAGATAAGCAAAATAGCTAATAAAAGTAAAGGGATATTTACTATAAACTGTGGAATAGCATATTTCTAAGCGGGCTTTTTGATGAAGGTAATCGTTGCAGCCGCAAAAATAATTGAAGCCCACCACCAATCTTGCCAAATGCCGTAGGACAGACTGGCCATTGCGGCAGTTGCAGCACAAAGCCCGCTAGCCGCAACCATATGCGGTTTGGATAATCCCTGAGACCCGGTCAGTCTACGCGCGCCGAAATAAAGCGCTACACAAGCCAACAATGGCTGGTTGGGCAATCATGGACAAGATTTTGTGATTATTTTACAAAACTTAATGATTACAAAGACTTACATATTTATCTGCCAAGCAAAAACATGGATTGCAGGCAGCACATAAAGTTTTCTCGGGAGTTTGGCAGGACACCAAATGCCCGGTGCATGAACTTACCGAGCAAGGCAAACAACAAGATGCGCTAATCTGCAAGAGCTTCGGTAACTGTCATCGTTATTGGAAAAAAACAAATCTTTCATTTGCATCTGGGCAATAATGCTGGATTATTGACGCAGGTTGTGAATTAGGCGGCGTTGCAAGTTCAAACTTAAGACAGCCAGTTAATATGGTTCCCATACCTAGATCCAAATTTGCATCAAAATCAAGATAGGTCAAGGTTTGTGCATAGGTAACAGATGTATTTGACCCTGTTTGCTCCGTTATTGGCCCGCCAACCGTAAAGCGCTCATTGCCAAATTTTGCTTCTGTTGGAAAATCATAGACTTTGTCTATTTCCAAAACTGTGTCTCCAAATATTGCCTGTATTCTTGGGTTAAATACAATAGAAAGAAGGCTACCCACTTGGGTAACTACCTCAATATTTGCCCCGTCCGCATCAACTAGAGGGTACACAGCAAAGCATTCTATTATAATTTCATCTAAAATATAGGCGAAATTAGCACCAAGACTATCCAGTGTTTCTAGGCCAATGCAATCTGGGCCGCCCGATGTCATTTCCGTATTAAAGAAAACAGTTCCCGAATTCACAGGGTTTATTTTAAACTTGGTTTCTAAAGGAAGATTTACATAAACAGGTGATGAAACGCTCAGCGTACTATTGGCGTCTTTACAAGTAATATCTAGTTCTCTTGCCGTATTGCCTTCTATGCGGACGGTTGTGCCATTAGTGGAAAATTGTACATTTGGATCAGTTGAAGACCATTCAATACTGGCAGCCGCATTTTGCGGCGCACAAGAAATAATCAGCGTGTCTTGCGGCATGACTATCGAATGATTGCCGTCTGTCTTTTGTACATCAAGAGTTAAAGCCCCTGCGGTGGGTGGAGGTGGAGGTGGAGGTGGAGGTGGAGGTGGGGGCGGAGATGTTGTCGACCCTCCGCATGCAGATAAACCAACCGCAAGTACAGCAACACTACTAAAAAAAAATGCTCGCATAATTGAAATCCTTAGTTTCGAGCTGTAGACACTCTACTTGCACTAAAATTTTTCACGCAAAATGTCAAGAGAGTGGCACAGCCCTGTATAGGTTCAGGTGTTTTGAGACTCATCCGCCTTTTGGGTATTTTTGATGAAGGTAATCGTTGCAGCCGCAAAAATTATCGACGCCCACCACCAATCCTGCCACACACCATAAGAAAGACTGGCCATAACCGCAGTGGCGGCACAAAGGCCGCTGGCAGCAACCATTTGCAGTTTGGAAAGTCCCGAGGCCCCGGTCAGTCTGCGCGCCCCTAGAAACAGCGCTATACAGCCCAACAACACGCCAACAAACCCAATTTCGACCCACAAATGCAAACCTGCATTATGGGGATGCAAAGACACCAGCGCCCTGCCCTCAAAACCGCGAATTGTGTGAGTGTCGTTAAAAGTTCGCACCGCGTCAAAGCCGTGGCCGATGAAGGGATGTTCAAGGATTTTACCGTATAAAACCTCCCAATTCACCACCCTCTCTTCCCAAGAAAATGGCAGTTTCGCACGCAGCTCGGGGCTTAATATACTGGAGAGTAAAGCAATTAAGGGCGCGAAAAACAAAACCGACCCCGCCATTAAAAAGCCGCCGCGTAGTGCTAGCTTCGGCTTCAAGCTCGCGACAGCAATAAACACCAGCCCCATGATCAAGCCGACTTGTGCCGCACTGGCATTGGCTTTGTGGGTCGCATACCCGATGAGAATAACCATGAGAACTGCGGCCAATTTCCAGGCACCGCCTTTTTGCCACAAAAACACACCCGTCGGCGCAGCTAGCAACACCAAAACCGAAACCGCATGGCCAACATTTTGGATCATATCCGCTTGCCTGCGCCTCATGCTTTCGCCCTCGGCCAAAGGGTCAACAAACAAGGTTAAGCTATAATTGGTTAGTAAATCCGTCAAAACCGTGCCAATTAATATGGCCGTCACGCCAACCAATAACCACGGAAATGTATTGCGTCCATATTTGTGCTGAGCATGTATTGCCGCCGCACAGCCAAGATATAATGGCACACCCAAAACCATTTTCTGGGCATTATTGAGCGTATCGTCGGATTGGTAAGGCGACCATAATGTGCTGAGAAGTCCCCAGGACAAAAGAGCCAGTATCGCCCATATGGCCGCTGGTACAACAGAAGGAATATTACGCGGATGGGGCGGCCAAAACCCGACCAAACCGATGAGGCTATATAAGGCCATAATAGCGGCAATCCCAAGACCGCCCGCATGAGCCATAATCGGGAAAGCGAGGAAAACCAAAACCAAAACAATGGTATTCTTCCAAGCCACAAGTCCGCGCTTTTGCACTCCCTCGTTCAGCATTTAAGGCTCATAATTAATCCCGCAAATCCGGCGGTGTCGCCTCTTCGGTTAGACTGGCAATAGCATCTTCCAATGACAATATTTCTTGCTGGCGTTCGCCCAGAAAGCGTAGAGCCAGCTTGCCCTCTTCGGCTTCTTTGCGGCCAACCACGGCAATAACATTGACCTTGGCCAAAGAATGCTCGCGAATTTTGTAATTAATCTTTTCGTTGCGCAAATCGGTTTCAACCCGAATCCCCGCCGCCCGCAAAGCCTCCGCCGCTTGTTCAGCATATTCGTCCGCATCCGAAGTTATGGTCGCCACAACCACCTGCACAGGCGCCAGCCACAACGGGAAGCGCCCGGCATAATGCTCGATTAACACACCGAGGAAACGCTCGAACGAGCCGAGGATAGCCCGGTGCAACATGACAGGGCGGTGCTTGGCATCATCGGCACCAATATAGCTGGCGTCTAGCCTGTCCGGCAAATTGAAATCCGCCTGTATCGTTCCCGTTTGCCATTCGCGGCCAATGGCATCCTTGAGGACAAAATCCAATTTCGGGCCGTAAAACGCACCATCGCCCGGATTATACTCTACGTCCAACCCGGTCGCATCCGCCGCAGCCTTTAGTGCTTTTTCAGCTTTATCCCAAACCTCGTCGGAGCCAACACGTACTTCGGGGCGATCTGAAAACCGCACCATAACCTCATCAAAACCGAGATCTTTATAAACGGATTGCAAGAGCGTACAGAAAGCTTTGACCTCGTCTATCACCTGATCTTCGCGGCAAAAAATGTGGCCGTCATCTTGGGTAAAAGCCCGCACCCGCATCAAGCCGTGCAACGCGCCGGAAGGTTCATAACGGTGACACGAACCAAATTCCGCCAAGCGTAACGGCAAATCGCGGTATGAACGTTGACCGTGGTTAAACACCTGCACATGGCACGGGCAGTTCATAGGCTTGAGGGCAAACATTTTGTCTTCGTCGTCCACTTGAGTGATAAACATATTCTCGCGGTATTTGTCCCAATGCCCGGAGGCTTTCCAAAATTTTTGGTCCATCAATTCCGGTGTGCGAATTTCTTTATAGCCACCCTCGTTCTGGCGGCGGCGCATATAATCTTGGAGCGTGCGGTACAGCATCCAGCCCTTTTCGTGCCAAAACGCTTGCCCTTGAGCTTCTTCTTGAAAATGGAACAATTCCATCTCGCGGCCAAGGCGACGGTGGTCACGTTTTTCGGCTTCTTCAAGGCGGTGCAGATAGGCATCCAAATCTTCTTTGTTCGCCCATGCCGTGCCGTAAATCCGCTGGAGTTGCGCGTTCTTGCTGTCGCCGCGCCAATAGGCTCCGGCCACTTTCATCAATTTAAACGCCTGCCCGATTTTTATGGTCGAGGGCAAATGCGGCCCCAAGCATAAGTCCAACCAATTTCCTTGTTTGTACACGGTTATGGTCTCGTCTTCAGGTAAATCGGAGATCAGCTCTGCCTTATAAGTCTCGCCTTTGTCCGTGAAGTATTTAATCGCATCATTTCTATCCCAAACTTCCCGCTCGAACGGTTTGTTTTGCTGGATGATGAATTTCATCTTTTTCTCGATGGCGGCAAAATCGTCTTCGGAAATCGGCTTGTCGCTAGCAAAATCGTAATAAAACCCGTCCGTAACATTCGGACCAATGGTCACTTGCGTACCGGGGAATAATTCCTGCACGGCTTCGGCCATAACATGAGCACAATCGTGGCGAATAAGCTCTAATGCTTCTGGGTCTTTCGCCGTGACCAACTCAAGCGTCGTATCACCCTCTAGCGGACGGGTCGCATCCCAAAGTTCGCCGTTAACCTTGGCGGCCAATACTTTTTTTGCCAGTGATTTAGACAAGGCTTTAGCCACACCCATGGCGGATGTGCCGTCTTCAAATTCGCGTGTCGCGCCGTCAGGAAATGTTACTGTTAACATAGTTTTCTCAGTCTTTAATTTCAGTCTTTTTTATTCTCATGTTTGTGGTCGCAAATGTGTTCACCACATCTTTCAGTCCAAGCCCAATCGCCATATCGCCAAGGTGCCCAGAATGCCTGTTTATGTACAGACTTGGGAACAGGGTCAAGCCCCGATGACCCCCACGGATGGCACCGCAAAAGCCGCGATAAAGTCAACCAAAACCCGCGCCATACCCCGTGCTTATAAAACGCTTCAATAGAATAATTAGCACACCCCGGCTGATGCCGACACCGAACCCCCAGCGCAAACAATACAGGCGACAAGGTAAATTTATAAACCTTCAAAAGGCCAATCGCGAGATATGTGAACGGGTTTTGCATGCATCCATTTATAAATGAGTTTGTTCTGTTATACCCAAGTCACTGAATAAGCATATGTTTTTCTCTGGTTATGACCCTAAAATTGTCTGTGATTGTATCGCGAAATATGGGCCATTTTTCGGGCAGGTTTTTATAGAAAAAAGCTAAAATAGCG
>JAKIUV010000012.1 GCA_021647375.1 Robiginitomaculum sp. | reverse complement strand
TAATCGCCTACGATTACCCCTATATATACATTCAAGCCCGCTTCTTGGGTATTGGGAGGAAAGATTTTGACTAAAGACACTACGCATAAGAAAACCGCTATAAAAAAGACAGCAAAGACAACACTGAAAGCGGGTAAATCTACCGGCAATATGAGTTTGTCCGTCGCGCTTTCGCCTGAGCAAGGTTTGTCGAGCTATTTAACCGAAATCCGCAAATTCCCTATGCTGGAGCGCGACGAAGAATTTATGTTGGCAAAACGCTGGGTATCCCACCAAGACAGTGCCGCCGCCGAGAAAATGGTGACATCCCACCTGCGTCTCGTGGCAAAAATCGCCATGGGCTATCGGGGCTACGGCCTGCCCATTGGTGAGGTTATTTCCGAAGGCAATGTCGGCCTGATGCAGGCGGTCAAAAAGTTCGACCCGGACAAAGGGTTTCGTTTGTCTACCTACGCCATGTGGTGGATTCGCGCCGCTATCCAAGAATATGTTTTGCGCTCTTGGTCTTTGGTCAAGATGGGTACAACAGCCGCCCAGAAGAAATTGTTCTTTAATCTGCGCCGCATGAAAGGCGAGATGAAAGCCATTGAAGACGGTGATATGCATCCGGATCAAGTCAAGAAGATCGCGACCAACCTGAATGTCAAGGAAGAAGAAGTTATCTCTATGAACCGGCGTATGGGCGGCGGCGGAGATGCGTCTCTCAATGTGAAAATTGGCGGCGAAGACGGCGGCGGGCAATGGCAAGACTGGCTAGAGGACGACAATTATGTCAGCCAGGAAACCGTGGTTGCCGATTCTCAAGAACATGATGCCCGCATGGAATTACTCAAAGATGCCATGAAAAACCTGAACGAACGCGAGCAGCATATCTTGCAAGAACGCCGCTTGGCCGAAAAGCCTAAAACTTTGGAAGAACTTGCTGCAGTTTACGAGGTTTCCCGCGAACGCATCCGTCAAATCGAAGTGCGGGCATTTGAGAAATTGCAAGAAGCTATGCTGAACGCAGCGCAAAATACCGGACTTATTGAAGCCGGATAATCAACTTAACCAAAAATCCCGAACCGACAATTGATCCTCAAAGTGGCCTCCGGGTATCATGCTCTAAAATTCGTATTCATCATCCTCTACAGGTTGCTTATCCCCTACAATTAAACTGGGTAACTCACCATACCTTATTATGCCTTCAGCCTCACCTATGCCGCCTACGACAACGAACCTGTCTTGAGAAAAATTATAGTTCGCGTTGTTCAACTTGATAATTACAACCTTGTCAATTTCAGCCTCTAACATCTCCAAAACCACATCATGTTTCTCCCCCCCAAATTGAAGGAAAACACGAGCGTCCAATAATACTATCTCTGACGTAGTATTTTTAATTGCTTGTACAAGGCCAATAACTTTTTCTATGATTTTGATGTGTCGTGGCAACACGTACCTTTGAACACCCATGACCGACTTTACAAATGCGCTGGCGAGGTCATCCTGCTGGCTGTCCCACTGCCGGTATATGTCATTTTGTGACACCAATAACGCAATAACATCTATATATTTGTTTACCTGTTTTTTGCACGCGTTACTATCATCAGCTGTAAAGGTGAAGCCTGATATTAGCTCCTTAATCACACAGACTTTTTTACGGGATAATTCAATCTGCAAAGGGAGATTATTGGGTGGATAAGTCCTAACAATTGTGAACCTTGTTAACTCGAATCTATCATAGAATAGAACTGCCCGATTATCGAAACAGTCCACAACAACAGGCTCTTTAGTGCTCAAATTGGTAAACTTAAAGCCCTTGCTTGGCAGAAGTTTCCCTGCAGGGGTATTGGCGTTGTCCTCGGAAGCCAGTTTATAAATTTTACTTAGTTTTAATAATTTAAAATAGAAACGACTCATGATGTTTACCGCTATGAATCCACGTCCAATCACAGTATGAACTTGCCTGAGCACAATCAGTATAGTGACAAACTTCGCAACATCTAACTTCAAGGACCCGGTATCCCAAAAAGTCATAACGCCTAATATTGCGATGGCTAAAATAAGCACCAAAGAATTGGTCAAAGACGTCCCCTGCGCCAATGTAAACCTCTCCCCGTATAAGTGAAAGTACTTACGGACATCCCGGTTCCCATCCTGCAGTGCATTTGACATAGCGGCTTTAAGATCAGCCACGTCAAAATTTGGGTCAATGATTTTTCGCGATGATTGGCGCCTAGAATTACTAACCAGCAAATTCGTTGTATCAATGTCCAATGTAACGCGATTGCTACGCTTGTTAATCAGATAATAAACGGGTAAAACCGCTATGAAAACTCCAATTAACATAAGCGTTGCAATTAAGCTTGATAACAAAAGTAATGGGAAGAGTATTATTAATGATATCATTGGAAATGTGACTGAAATCAGGCCACGATAAACCATCATTGCAAAGCGTGAATTGATATTTAGTTCGCGCAGTAAAAAATCGTCATAATTTATGTGAAGTTTGACTAGGTCATTTAATTTTGATTGTGCTATCTTTTCTGCAGTGATTTTATAAAAATAGCTCTCTATTGCAGGTAAAGACTTATTGACCACAATGCTCGACAAGAACTTAAATATTGCGTTCAATAAGAGTGATAGTATCAATCCCGTACATCCCAGCAGAAATATATTGTCCTGATTTACGTAAGCCTTGAGGAAATCAGGTATCTGCGTATGCGCATTAGGCTGAAATGTAATCAACGACAACGCCGCGCCAACCAGAAATATAAAAGATAGACTATCGAAGAATACACTCAGAAGCGCCCCTGCGGGACTAGCTTTAAAACCATTACGGAAGATAAAAACGGCCACGCTCAAAAATTCACGAAAGCGCGATATTTGAACGCGAAATCCCATATAAATCAAATTTTTCGGATTTTACAGTAAGTCAAAATGAACAAACCAGCTGCCAATTTTATTAATTTTGGTAAAACCATGTAACTAGACTTCAAAAATTCTGACATAACAAAATCGTTCTTGAACAGAACAAACTTCACCCCGTTCTCATTGGTAAATTCGCCCTCTTGCCACCCCAATCCATAGACAACAACATCATAGCCCTCTTTTACGAAAGCATTGGCAATTCGGTTTATTCTAGGATGATGTTCAACTAACTTGAAGCTAACAATGGAGGCTTTTTTCTTCATCTAGTTCGACCTGCTACACGAGCAATCTACATCCGGATAAAGTCCATAATGTTTTTATTGGTCATTGCTTCAGAAAGCATACGTGCGCGCTTTGCCTGAAAATTTGCACTCGAGATTCGCATGCGAGATTCAGCAAGTTGCGCACGAACCTCTGCTTCCTCCAACTGCTTACGAAGACTTTCTAATGATTGCTTCTTAACATTATTAACCATAACATTCTCTTATTTTGCGTTCTTTAGCAGTACACCTTATCCCTTATTTAGAAATACACCCTATCCCTTATAATGCAAGAAAAAAATATCATTATATCCACTAAACGACATCTTTTCCCATGTCGCTAATCGATAGAATTATATATAAGCCGCAATTTTCTTACCGTTGTCTCGGGATCATGTCGGGCTATGGCATATTCCAAAATATCAAACCTTAACCTCTCCAGGCTTTGTGGTTCCTCCAACATACTGCGCACCACATTCACCAGATCTTCAACACTGGATTTTATTATTGGGTCTCCTGTATTTTCGCCAGAGCAAATAACAACTTTACCTGCAAGCATGGCGCTTAAACCATGACTGCCATATTCATGGGATTGAGAGTAATCTAGAACAATATCCGCCTTATCTATCAAGCAATTAATATCTGTATCAAAATCTGCCATATACCCGCCTACTAAAAAATTGTTCAATACAATCAGTTTAAAGCCTTCCATCTCTTCATGAGCAAGTGCTTTTCCGATTTTCATGCATAATTCAGTGTCCGCTATTATAAGCACTTTCAATAAATTATTTACGGCAAAAGAACCCAGTTTACCAACAGGCATGCTATTGGAAATTAGAGGAATTAGGTCTTCATCATACGCTGTATTACCGTCATGGTTTATACAGCTTAACAATAATTTGTGATCTATTTTTTCATCCGCGTCTGACGGTTTTTTTTGGGCTTTTCTATCAGCCATATAGTGTAAATAAGCAATGCGTTCGTCAGGATTCAGGCAATGTATGAGATGCCTGTTCCCAAACCTTTCTGTTAAAACATCGTAGAGTAAAAGGAATTTTGCTTCACTAGAAAATCCGACAGTATGTACAATTTCGTATTTGTCATAAGCCCAATCAATGAACATGTATAATTGCCTAGGATTTTCTGGGAACGGAAGGGTAATACCACATTGGCCAAGTTCCGGCTTTAATACCAGACAATCAACAGGGTAACCTTCGAGCCTCTCAAGAGCGCTGGCCAGAAGAATACCTTGATTAGAAGTAACATTTAAAATTAAAACAGAGGCACCACTATGGCAACTATCAACTAAATCCAGAGTTTGTTTGAGATTGTGTCTTGTCCCCATTTTTTTATGGGGAACTTGCCCGGAACTGGCATCGGATTGGGCGGCTTCTAGCCCTGACAACACTTCTGATTGGATCAACGCGTTTTTCGCTCTCTCAAGAGAGGTTATTTGTTTTTTTTGAGCGACCAATGCTCTTTCCATAGTTGTTAGATAAGCGTTCACTCTTTTGTTAAAAACTTCGGGAACTAACCCACTATTTCCATTTGCGAGATTGTTAATATTATTGAGCTGTGTGAAACATTTTTCGTTTTTACCGCCAATTTGATACGTGATTCTGGAAAAATCCTCCAAAAGTTTTGCGGTACTGGGAACAGTAACAACACCAAAAAACAAACGTATGATACGGGCAGTCTTATTTACAATACGCCTAGGTAAGCTTTTACGAACGGTTCGCATATCTGAAGTTTTGGGTGTATTGGAAACCATTTTTAAACCATCATTTTTGTATTTGTTGTTCAGCGCTTCGAATAAGTTGCCTAAGGTTGTTTTCTTGCGTTGCCCACGCATATTTTCTGGCAACAATCGGCAGATTGTTTTGGATTTTTAAATTAAACTCCTTATCTTTGGATAAGGCGAGATCTATTTTTTTTGCTAAGTCTGTTGCATTCGCTTCCTCATAAACATACCCAATCTCATGCTCCTTGACGAAACCACCTGGTCCTGGACAATTCGTTGTAAGTATAGGTAAGTGCGCAGCCAAATACTGAAACATTTTGTTGTTATAGACTAAACCCGCATTTCCAGTTCCTGACAGAATTGGTGAAATACCTATAGTAGCCGTAGCACTAACAGGAACCATATCACGTTCCGGCACTCCTTCCAGAACGAAAGCCCTATTTTCAAGACCAAGCAATCGAATTTGAGCTAAAATTTCCTCCCTGTAGACATCCCCACCTGGCCCCATAATAACTAACAAAGCATCAGTATTAACAAGAGAAAAAGCATCAATAATTTGCTCGATACCCCGAAGTTTAGAAACTACACCAATATATAAAACAATAGGCCTATTAGTATTATCGGCTATACGCTCTCTTATAGAAATGACACGCCTAGATTCCACCACCTCGTCCTGACCATTTAAGACTAAAACGGGCATTTTTGTTCGCTGCCGCTTAACGAACTCTGATGACAAATATGGATCTCCCGATAAAATGTAGTCTGCCTGGGCAGCGATACGTTCAGCCTGTTTAGCGTTCTTCTTATAAAAAAAGGTCGGCTGCAGGCCAGCTAAATTTGAAAAGGTTGATTCCACCAGGTCAAAGAAAAATACAGCATTATTGCGTTTCGCAAATTTACGAGCAACTTTCACAGCCTTAAGATCATGCGCCAAAACTATTTCTACCTGTTCAGTTCTAGTTCGCCTTGCTACAGACTTCATAAACCTCTTCTTGCGATTATCAAAAAAAGTATACCTGAAAAACCGTTCGCTCAATTTCTGTTGAGCTTTTTTAAAAGCCAGCTTTTGCAGGCTATCTGACTTCAACATCACTTTTTGCAGAAATCGCAAGGCTCTGTCGTCCTTTTTCTTGACTTTGGCTGTTTGCATTTTCAAGTTTGCCAGAACATATATATCAGCAAGCAAGCCCATATTTACCCCTATTCTTAATATGGCTTGGCGGGAACTCCGACCACTACCGCATCATCTTCAACGTCCTGTATAACAGCTGCGCCCGCCCCGACAATAGCTCTTTTGCCTATTTTTATGGTTGGCACGACACTTGCGCCTGTAAATATGGTCGCCGCATCTCCGACCTGCACCCAGCCTGCAAGTTGGCAACCCGGTGCCAGATTGGTCCACGCTCCGATTTTACAATCATGTTCAACGATGACATTGGCATGGATCATAGCGCCACGCCCTATGGTGGCCAAGGGTTGAATAACTGCGCCCGCATTGATGATAACGCCTGCGCCCAATGTGGCAGAACTGGCTATAACGGCTTTGGGGTGGACGGCGCTGACGGCTTCGGTTCTTCCGTCTACATATTTGGCGAATATTTCGGCTTTTTCTTGCTTATTAGCGATGCAAGCCAACGCGCCGTCGATCTCTTTATTCGCAATTAGATCGGCGACATGTTCATATCCGATTACATGTTCACCCGGATAATGGGACAACCAATCAAGCTCGGTTATATTTTCCGGCGACAACACATGGGTGACGGTGTGGTTGGGCGAGAGATGGAATATCTCGCTGGCATATTTAGCTTGTGCGCCACAGCCAATTATAGCAATTCGTTTTTGTGTCATGATATATCCGTTGTTGCGTAAAGCTGATAGCGGGTTTTACGTGAAAAAACAAGGCCAATGCTGGCATGTTCTACCCGCCCAGCACGCCCATTTCGGTAAGCTTGGCCAAAATTATATCCGCAGCATCTTCGGGCGAATGTTTACGCAGACTGAATGTTAGGTCGGCGGCTTTGGGTGGTTCGAACCGCATATCAATACCGGCAACATTCTTAATCTCTCCGCGCCTAGCCTTCTCGAAATAACCTTGGCTGTCTTGTGCGAGGGAAATTTCTATGGGCGTGTCCATGTGGATCTCAAGAAAATTTTCCGTACCAATAATACGCCGTGCCATGCGGCGCTCGAAACTAAGCGGCGAAGTAAAACAGGTCATAACGATTAGCCCCGCATCATTCATCAATTTCGACATATGGGCGACCCGGCGGACGTTTTCGATTTGATCCGAACTTTCAAAGTCCAGGTCTTCACTCATGCCCGGTAAAACATTGCCTGGGTCGAGGATGAAACTGTGGCAACCGCGCGCGAACAATTTACGCTCAAGCGCATTGGCGATATAGGTTTTACCGGAGCGTTTAAGACCTGTGAACCACACTGTTAATGGCACTTGGCGTTTCTGGTCGGCGCGGGCGGCGCGGTCTATGGTCAGTTCTTGGGTGCGTTGGTCGAGGTCTGCCCCGCTGTGCGCATCTGCAATCAACCCCATAGCCATAGTGGCGTTGGTGATTTTGTCGATCAGAATAAACCCGCCCATTTCGCGGTTATTTGCGTAAGGCTCAAAACATATTGGGCGTTCTGTTCGTACTATACATTCGCCGATTTCGTTCAGTTCCAGAGTTTCTGCGCTGATATGCTGCAGGGTGTTAACGTCGATGACATGTTTGGTTTGAGTGACCGAAGCATTGACCGTATGGGCACCGATTTTCATACGGAATGTCCGCCCGACCCTAAGTTTTTGCTCGGACATCCACAGAATTTTCACATGGAAATTATCGCTTTGTTGCGGTAAATTTGCGTCGCCTGCGCACAGAATATCACCGCGACTAGCATCGATTTCGTCCTCTAGGCACAAAGTTACGGATTGCCCGGCCAGTACTTCGTCCAAATCACCGTCCACCGTGTAGACGCGCGCTAGCTTGGAGGTTTTTCCAGACGGCATAGAGGTGATCTTATCTCCAACCTTGAGAGAGCCAGAAACCACCCGCCCCGCAAAGCCGCGAAAGTCGAGATCAGGGCGGTTAACCCATTGTACGGGCATACGGAACGGTTTTTCTGCAACCTCGTCGGCTACAGATACCGTGTTTAAATGCTGCATCAAGGTCGGGCCTGTATACCAATCCATGTGCCCGGAAGCTTCCAAAACATTATCGCCTTTTAGTGCCGACATGGGGATAGCCGTGAAAGCTTCCATGTCAATTTTCTGGCTGAATGTGCGGAAATTTTCGACCAATTCGTCAAATCTGTCTTGGCCATAATCGACCAGGTCCATTTTGTTGATGGCGACAACGATATGTTTGACACCCAAGGCCTGGACGATATACGCATGACGTTTTGTCTGGGTGGTCAGGCCTTGGCGGGCATCAACCATGAGGACTGCGAGGTCGGCTTGGGACGCACCCGTGGCCATATTGCGAGTGTATTGTTCGTGCCCTGGTGTGTCGATAACGATGAATTTACGCTGCTCCGTATTGAAAAACCTATAAGCGACATCAATGGTAATCCCCTGCTCACGCTCTGCGGCGAGGCCGTCTACCAGTAAGGCAAAATCAATATCGTCGCCCTGAGTTCCGAGCTTTTTGGAGACATTTTTTAGGTTCTCCAACTGGTCGTCGAACAAAAGTTTACTCTCAAAAAGCAGCCGCCCAATAAGGGTTGATTTTCCGTCGTCAACACTGCCACAGGTGATGAACCGCAACAAAGTCTTTTGGCGCTGGGCATCTATATAGGCTTTAACTTCAGCAATTGCCTTTTGGGAAGCTTTTTGCCCAACTGTCATATCTTGGGACATTAGAAATACCCCTCACGTTTTTTCTTTTCCATACTCGCGGCTTGGTCATGGTCGATCATCCGACCTGAGCGTTCCGATACCCGGGCGACCAAAGTCTCTTGAATTATCTCGGGTAAAGTCGCCGCCTTACTTTCCACCGCACCCGTAAGCGGGTAGCAACCAAGGGTGCGGAACCGTACCATTTTTTGCATGGGGATTTCGCCGTCACGCAATGGCAAACGGTCATCATCAACCATTATCAATACACCATCTCGCTCAACGACCGGGCGTTTAGCCGCCAGATAGAGCGGCACGATAGGAATATTTTGCTCATAAATATATTGCCAAACATCAAACTCCGTCCAGTTGGACATGGGAAATACGCGGATACTCTCCCCGATATTTTTGTGTGCATTATACAGGCTCCAGAGTTCAGGTCGCTGGTTTTTTGGATCCCAACCGTGGGTCTTTGTCCGAAACGAAAACACCCTTTCCTTGGCACGGGTCGCTTCTTCGTCGCGGCGCGCCCCGCCAAAGGCCGCGTCAAATCCACCTGCATCAAGTGCTTGTTTCAGGCCTTCGGTCTTCATGATATTGGTGTGAACATCCGAACCATGATCAAATGGGTTGATACCAGCATCCAGACCGTCCTGGTTTTGGTGGACAATAAGATCAAAACCGTAATCTTTTTGCATCTGGTCACGAAAGGCAATCATCTCGCGAAATTTAAAGCCCGTATCCACATGCAAAAGGGGGAATGGTAGCTTGCCTGGTGCAAACGCTTTAAGCGCCAAGTGCAACATAACGGCGCTATCTTTGCCGACCGAATACATCATAACCGGGTTTTCAACCTCGGCCACGACTTCGCGCATAATGTGGATGGCTTCGGCCTCCAAAACGTCCAAATGAGACAGCGTATTCATAGCACTTCTTTCGTAGGTTTCGTCCGCACCAAGCGCCCATCAGCCCCCACATGCAGACCGCATTCTTGCTGGCCGTCTTCCCACCACCAGCGCCCTGCTCTATCGTCTTCACCGGATTTGACCGCACGGGTACACGGCGCACAACCAATAGACGGGAAGTTTTGCTTGTGCAGTACATTAAGCGGAATGTCAGAATGGGTTTTCAGATAAGTATCCATATCCGCCACCGTCCAATCATAAAGCGGGCTGGCCTTTAGAAGGCCGCGCACATTGTCGGCTTCGACTGGGTTTACTGAACCCCGCGCTTGGGATTGCTCGGCGCGAATGCCTGTCACCCAAAGGGACGCGCCCTGTAAAGCCCGCCCTAGCGGCACAATTTTACGCACGGTGCAACAGGCTTTGCGCTGGTCTACGCTCACGAATATACCGTTAATGCCTTGCTTGGCGACCAAAGTTTCCAATTCGCCCGCATCCGGCACATAGCCCTTAATCGCCCGCCCGAAAGTTTTTTCGGTGGCCGCCCAAACCGTGTAAGTTTCTTCGAACATCCGCCCCGTATCGAGGGTCACGATGTCTATATCTAAATCTTGGTCGCAAATCATATGGGTGATGATCTGGTCTTCCATACCAAATGATGTTGTGAAGACGCTACGCCCACCTACGGGCTTGCCCATAGTTTTACACAATTCCGCCAGTCGTTCAGGCGCAGGCAAACAGGCTAGGGCTTTCGAAAGCCCCAGCGCTCGCTCGTTAATATCGGTCATTTTGTTGCCCTAGCTAAGCCGTTATTTCCACTTAACGCGCGGCATAATACGGTCGTGGGAAATATCGTCTTTATGCTCTATGATAAGTTTCAACATATCCACTAACACCTCTTTGGTCATGAAATTTGGCTCAAGACCAAGTTCCAACAGACCGGAATGGGCGGCATTATAATAATGGTCTTCCATTTCCTTACGCGGGTTCGGGATTGACTTAACCTGCACATTCAGCCCCAAGGAATCTCCAGCCTCTTTCACACGTTCGGCCAGTTCATTCACAGAGAATTGCTCGGTAAACTGGTTCATGATACGTAGCTCGCCCTTATCAGCCGGGCTATCTGCCGCTAGACTGATACACTGGAGCGTGTCTTTCAAATTCAAATAGCCCCGTGTCTGACCACCTTTACCGTAAACAGTAAGCGGGATACCAGCAACGGCCTGAACCAAGAAACGGTTCACGGCGGTGCCGAAAATGTCATCATAATTGAACATGGTGCGCAAGCGCTCGTCCATGTCAATCTCTGTGCTTTCAAGGCCGTAAACCGGGCCTTGCATCAAATCGGTCATGCGCAGGCCATATGTCCGCACATAGAACCACATCATATCCGTATCGAGAACTTTGGTGGTGTGATAAAGGCTACCGGCAGCGCGCGGGAACAAGAATTTGTCCTTGCGGCCTTTATGCTCAATCTCGAGCCAACCTTCTTCGATGTCGATATTCGGCGTACCGTATTCGCCCATGGTGCCAAGCTTGATAATATGGCATTCCGGCGCGTGCTGGATAGCACCCCAAATCACGTTAAAGGTAACGTTGAGGTTATTGTTAAGCGTCATTTGTGCCTCAGAGAAACCGCGCATAGAATACGGCGCAGATGGTTGCTCGGCATAATGGACAACGGCGTCGGGTTTGTATTTTTCGAACAGGCCAAGACAGAAATCAGCATCGGAAAGATCACCAATTTCCACATCGACTTTATGGCCGGAAACCTCTTCGAAAATCTTGCCACGCTCAATCAGATTTGGCGTTTTATACAAAGCTTCAGAATCTGTGTCCTCGGCAATAGTCCGGCGCAGGTAATTATCGACGGCAACTACATCATGACCTTTCGCGGCCAAATCCATAGTTGTCGGCCAGCCCAAATACCCGTCAGCACCCAATATCAATATACGCATAATCTTCTCCTTTTTCGCCCTCGTTCAGGAAGTATCCTGCTAGACGAGGTTCGCTTTCTTTAATAATTCAATACCCTCAGCAACTGTCAGAATTTCTTCCTTAGAGCTGTCGTAGACACGGTCCATCAATTTACCTTGTTCGCGGTAATCCGAATAGTCGAATAATTTATCGTGAGGGCCTTCGCCTGGAAGCACGACAAAGAAATTGTCGATTTCAAATGTGCGCGGCACTTCTTCACCTGTGGTCAGTTCTTCGAACAATTTCTCTCCCGGACGCAGACCAATATGGTCGACTTTGATGTCGGACTTTTTACGACCCGCTTGGTCAGCAAAACACTCAATCATCATTTCGGCAAAATCGCCAATGTTAAAGATCGGCATTTTGGTCACAAAAATCTCGCCGCCCTTAAACAGAGCCAAGCTTTCAATGACCAAATAGGCGGCCTCTTGCTCGGTCATCATGAAACGGGTCATGTCTTTGTGGGTCAAAGGCAGAGCCTCGCCAGCAAACAGTTTCTTGTGAAAGATTGGAAACACAGAACCACGAGACCCCAGCACATTGCCAAAGCGTGTGCTGGCGAAAACCGTGCCGACTTTACTGCGGGTCAGATTGGCTGCCGTGATAAGGCGTTCGCCCATCAATTTGGTGATGCCCATAACATTGGTCGGGTTCACGGCTTTGTCTGATGAAGTAAACAAAACTTTCTTAACGCCCGCAGACAATGAAGCATTAATAACAGATTGTGTACCAATGACATTATTGCGCACGGCACTTTGCGGTTCATGCTCGCAAAGCGGCACATGTTTGAACGCGGCGGCATGTAAGACATAATCAACACCTGCAAATGCGCGGGTTAGACCGCTCTCGTCTGCTATGTCCATAAGGCGCGGCGTGACGCGCCCATCTGCCAAGTTTGTAATATGCTGCTCGTGCAATCCGCTCTCATTATTATCTATAATAACGATTTCTTTCAGCGGTAATTTCAACAATTCCGCTACCAATGCGGTGCCAACCGACCCTACAGACCCGGTAATTGCTACAACCGAGTCTTTAAAAAACTTATCAAGTTCCAATGTATTCTCCTGAATATTTGCCCTGAATATTGCTTAAGCGTCGCCTAATGGCAAATAAACTAAACCTATGCAAGACCTATCTTTTATATGAGAATTTGCTAATATTCAAACTCACATTATAAGGCTTGTGCATAAGATAAGCTTGCGCCAGAATGAACAGCGTAAAACGCAATACCGCGCCATTATAATGATGAGAACCGCTATTTCCGCAAAAACTATCATAGCCCTGCCCCATAACCTGTATTGGCCGCAACTGTCCGAAGCTGCACTTTTTTGCCTAGAGGTCGCGGCCAAGCAAGGTTTTAGGCCTGATGAGGTCTGGGTATTGGGTGAAGACGCCCCCAATTCTGCCGCAATTGAACGCTGGTTCCCGGACGCAAAAATTCGCAATATTGAACTGGGAAAGAAACGCTGGCCGCTGGATGTGGGCAGCAATCAATTTTTGCAAAAACCGCTGACCCTGTACGCAGCAATGCAAGACAATGCGCCCGCAAAACTCATCACCCCCCTGCACGGTGCTAGCGCCTATTTTGCCCTTATGGCAAGAGCAGGTGGTTTATTGGATCAGTCCTGCGAAATAATCCAGACTTGTTATTTACCAACAGCCTTCGAGAGCGAAGGTTCGCTCATTTTGCCAACCGAATTATCCACTGTGCTGGATACAGAACTGGAAGCTTGGTGCGCCCGGCACGGGGATGCGCTCTGGATTACCCACGACGGGCTAAAACAAAGCATTGCCGACAAATTTGATATGCCCCCCAGCACTATTCGCGCCCTACCGCTAAAGGTTGCAAAGTCCGCGCAAACGCCTAAACGGCATATTGTTTTCGCTGGCGTCCCGTCGCCGCTCTACGGCTTCGACGCATTCCTTGATTTAGCCGAAAGCTTAGATGACGAAGTTGAACACATCAGCGTATTCTTGAAAGGCACGGACGACCATAAATCCTGGCAGCAAGCTGGCTATAAACGATTGCACGCCCTTAAGGCCAAACTGGACTGGCATCGGGACGCGGATATTTATGACCATAAAGACGACCTCACGGACGCAGTCCTAGTCTGCCCCATGCGCACCCCCATCTTCCCCCTAGCCGCCCGCGCCGTTCATAAATCCGGCATGCAGGTCTTGTGGGGTATGGGGTTTGAAACACCACGTGCAAAGACGGCGAGCAATGTTCATAATGTAATCTCCGATGTGCGCAAACTAAAAGCCAAGCTGCTGGAACTTTGGGACATTGAAAAGCCGGACGCAAATTTGATTGCACCCACCCCGCTCAAAACCGTCCCTAATAAGGCTAAACCAAAACCACGTCCCCTACCCGCCGTAAAGTCTCCCAGCATTATCGTCCTGCACCACAACCGCACAAAATATCTGGATCAGGCTTTAGCGAGTTTGGCGGCGCAGACAGATACCGACTTTGAATTGGTTCTGGTTGATGATGGTAGCGCCCCCGAAGCCCGCGCAGAACTCCCGGCGCTCATAAAAAAGCACGGCTTCAAAAACGCGCAAATCAGCACGATAGAAAATGCCTACCCGTCCGTAGCCCGCAATCACGGCGCCGCCATATCTAATGGTGATACCGTCCTGTTCATGGACGACGATAATCTGCTGGCACCCGAAACCATCGCGGCGTTCAAATCTGCCCTCGCTAGCCAGGATGTTGTTTTATCATTTTATCAGACTTTTACAGGCGAAACCGCACCTGAAATCACAAAAGGCGACGGCCATAAACCCGCGCACACATCCCTTGCTTACGGTTTCGCAGGCCTGCACCCTGGTACGGGATTATTCTATAATCTGGTTGGGAATTCATGTTTCATGATACGCAGAACATTGTTCGAGAAACTCGGCGGATTTTCGCCAAAATACGGTGTTGGCCTAGAGGACTATGCGTTCTTGTTGAAAGCATCTTTCAAGGGGGATTTACGTTTCACAGTCCTGCCCGAACCCTATCTCCACTTCCGCCTACACGCCGATAAAATCCGCAACACCCACATAGACTGGCGCAGTCCAGAGCGGCTACAAGCTGGCCATTGGCGGGTCATAGACGACATTGCGAGCAACACGGGCAACATCCCCGCCCCGGCATTGGCCTATGCCAGACAGCTGCACGAGCTAACCCAATACCAATACGTAGCCAAACCAAGACCAAAATATTTCCGCCTAAAATCAGTGATGATGCACCAATATCTAAGACCGTTTCTGGCAAAACGACAAGGGCTACGTAAATTGTTCTTGAAGTTTGCAGGCAAAGAAGGACGGTTGTTTCGGGTGCTGGAACGGTGGTTTGGGAGATAATACCCGCTTAATTAATATGCTGATTTTATCGAAAAAATTGAAATCATTGCAAGTGAAAAACCTAGAGAAAAAATAAAACCTAAATACATAGGGATTAAAATCATTCCACCTTCAAACAACCCCATACCATCAAAAGGCGGCGTACAGTCCACCTCCCTCACTGGAAAGAAATACCCCAAATAATACAAAACCAACATGAATGGTAACATGATAGCAATCCGCGACCATATAGGTTCCAGCTCAAAGCCACCACCAAATACAAATATCATAGTTCGCTCAGGCAATGCAAGTATAGCGATACACGCCCATCCAATCCAAAGCCATGGCCATAAAGGGACGTTTGATTGAAAATGGCCATATCCATCTGCGCAAAAATAACTTGTACCTTGATTTTCAAGATAAATAAACAACGATATAGGTGCAGTTAAAATTGCTGCTGATATTATTATCAACAACATATTGGTAAAAATATTTTTCTGCATACCAAAAAACGCCACTAGTATTACGATAAACAGCGCATGCGAAAATGCAAATAAAGCAATACCCATTTTGGTATCCCTATAAATTAGTGTTCATTGAGGTGTCGTTGTTTAATGAAAATTATGTGCAAATTATGGCCACAAAAAACCACCCCACAAAAGCCGCTCATTCCGTGCCCCGACACGGAATCCAGCGCATAAAGAGCGGGCAAAGCCCGCACATATTTGATTGAGAAACTGGATACCGACTTTTACCCTTAAGGGCATAAACGACGGTATGAGCGGGTAGGTTGGCCTATTATGCAACCTACTCCCCAATTTCAATATACCTATTCTCCTCCAAATACGTTACAATCTTCTCCGCAGATTGCTCCGGTGTTAGGCTTACCGTGTCCACCACAATTTCGGGGTTTTTTGGTTCTTGGTATTCGCTGTCTATGCCTGTGAAATTTTTAATTTTTCCGGCGCGGGCTTTGGCATAGAGGCCTTTTACGTCCCGTTGTTCAGCGACCGCCAACGGCGTATTCACATGGATTTCTATGAACTCCCCATCCTCCATAAGCCTGCGCGCCATATTGCGCTCTGCGGTGAACGGCGAAATAAAAGACACCAACACCACCAAGCCCGCATCGGCCATCAATTTAGCCGTTTCGCCGATACGGCGGATGTTTTCTATACGGTCGGCATCGGTAAAACCCAGGTCCTTATTCAGGCCGTGGCGGACATTATCCCCGTCTAAGGTATAGGTGTGTTTGCCCATATCGAACAATCGTTTTTCCACCAGATTGGCAATGGTGGATTTGCCCGAACCGGACAATCCCGTAAACCAAAGCACGGCTGGCTTTTGGTGCTTTTGCTCAGCACGTTCAGCCTTGCCGACCTCTAATTTTTGCCATGTCAAATTGGAGGCACGGCGCAATGAAAAATTGAGCATACCCGCCGCGACGGTCTCATTTGTGTGGCGGTCTATGAGGATGAAACTGCCCGTAGTGCGGTTGCCCTTATAGGCATCAAACACAATAGATTTACCCAGCGATAAATTACAAATGCCAATTTCGTTCAGCGCCAGTGTTTTGGCAGAAATATGCGTAAAATCATTGACATCCACCTTATATTTAAGGTCGGTCACCGATGCGGGCACGGTGCGGTTACAGGTCTTGAGGAGATAGCCACGCCCCGGGAATAATTTGTCCTCGCCCATCCATAATATGCTGGCTTGAAACTGGTCTGAGTGCTGGGGCGCGTTCACTTTAGTGCAGATAAAATCGCCACGCGATATATCCAATTTCTCGTCCAGCGTCAGGGTGACGGCTTGGTGGGTGACGGCACGGTTCAAGTCCCCGTCCATGGTGACAATCCGCTCGACACGGGCGGTTTTTCCGGACGGCACGGCGATTATTTCGTCGCCTTTACTAATCTCGCCCGCGTAAATGGTTCCGGCATAGCCTCTAAAATCAGCATTCGCCCGGTTGACCCACTGCACGGGAAAACGAAAACCCAGGGACGTTTCGTCCCTATTTATTTCTACACTCTCTAGGGTCGACAAAATGTCCTGCCCCCGATACCAAGACATGCGCTCGGAAGATTTAATCACATTATCGCCATCAGTCGCGCAAATCGGTATACAGCGAATATCAGTGAAATTTAAGCCGTCCGCAAATTCGCGAAAGTCTTCTTCAATCTGGTTAAATTCCTTTTGCGAAAATTCGACCAAATCCATTTTATTTATGGCCACCACCACATGCTTGATACCCAGCAAAGAGGTAATAAATGCATGCCTGCGCGTTTGCACTTGCACCCCGTACCGCGCATCAATCAACAGCACGGCCAGATCAGCGGTGGAAGCACCTGTCGCCATATTACGGGTATATTGTTCGTGACCCGGTGTGTCGGCGACGATAAATTTGCGCTTGGCCGTAGAAAAATATCTATAGGCCACATCAATAGTGATGCCCTGCTCGCGCTCCGCCGCCAAACCGTCCACCAGGCTGGCTAAATCCGGCGCGCCGTCTTTATCCGCATGCATAAGCTGATCGTCAAACACCTGTTTACTGTCATAGAGCAAGCGCCCGATCAGGGTTGATTTACCATCGTCCACACTGCCGCAAGTGATGAACCTGAGAAGGTCTTTTGAATCAAGTTGAGAAGCCATTAAAAATACCCCTCTTGCTTTTTGTCTTCCATACTGGCGCCGTCTGCGTCTTGGTCAATGACCCGGCCTTGACGCTCGGAGGTTCGGGACGCCAAGGTCTCTTTGATTACTTGCGCAAGCGTTGTCGCCTTACTCTCCACCGCCCCCGTCAACGGGTAGCAACCGAGGGTACGAAACCGCACCATTTTCTCAGTGACAATTTCGTCTGCGCCTATAGGCATACGCTCATCATCGACCATGAGCAGCACGCCGTCCCGCTCGACCACCGGGCGCTTGGCCGCCAGATATAAGTCCGGCACTTCGATATTCTCCGCCAAGATATATTGCCAGACGTCGGCTTCGGTCCAGTTGGACAACGGAAAGACGCGCATACTCTCACCTTTAGAGACGCGCGTATTATAAATAGACCAAAGCTCTGGCCTTTGGTTTTTCGGATCCCATCTATGATTTTTTGTGCGAAAGGAAAACACCCGCTCCTTGGCGCGGGATTTTTCTTCGTCGCGCCGCGCGCCGCCAAAAGCCGCATCAATACCATGCTTGTCCAGCGCCTGCTTCAGACCTTGCGTCTTCATGATATCCGTATGGACTTCCGAGCCATGACTGAATGGTCCAATGCCTTGCTGAATACCGTCGGGATTGGTGTGGACGATAAGCTCAAGGCCTAGCTCTCTCATACGGCGGTCGCGAAAAGCAATCATCTCTTTGAACTTCCAGCCCGTATCCACATGCAAAAGCGGAAATGGCGGCTTGGCCGGGTAAAAAGCCTTCAGCGCCAAATGCAGCATAACCGCACTATCCTTGCCGACACTATAGAGCATGACCGGATTGGCACACTGGGCCACAACTTCGCGCATAATATGAATGCTCTCGGCCTCCAGCCTTTGCAGGTGCGTGAGGTCGTGTGTGGTCTGAGGTACGGTTTTTTGCTCCAATTCGCCCAAAACCGTGAAAGCTTTTTCCAGTGTCTTGAGCGTACATTGCCCACCAGATTTCAGCCGCGCTATGCCCTTGCCGTCATTCATCAGCTTGCGCGATATAGTCGACAGGGACTGCCCGCTTGTATGTGCGAGCGCTTCGGCTCGGTTAATCAATTCGTCAATTTGGCGCATATATTTATGGGAAATATCCCACCTTTTTGATATTTATAGGCGCAAATAGGTTAATAATATTGGTTTTTCAAGGTAATAATAGGCTATATCCCACGATTATATTGATTTTGCCACTGCTTCTTTGACCAAATCCTGATTTTCACGGCTTAAATAAGCATGCATGGGCAGAGCCGCTACGCTGTGCATGGCGCGCTCGGTTACGGGCAGACCATTGCCGCTGATGGGGAAATCCGTATAGGCAGATTGCAAATGTACGGGGCGCGGATAATAGGCAGCGACCGGAATATCTTGGGCGCGGACATTGTCCAGGAACGCATCACGGTTCTCGACCTCTATCGTGTATTGCGCCCATGTGGACACACCGCCCGAAATCACCGTTGGCGTTTTGATACCGAGCGGTTTGAGTGCTTTGGCATAGCGCTCGGCGATAGTATTTCTATCTTCAATCTCGCGGGCAAATATTTTAAGCTTCTCCAATAATATAGCCGCTTGAATGGTGTCCAGACGCGAATTTAGCCCAATCTTATCGTGGTCAAAGGGTGTGCTGGAACGACCGTGGAAAGCTAGGTCACGCAGCTCAGCCGTGAGCGCCCCATCATTGGTCAAAATTGCCCCGCCGTCGCCGTAACAGCCAAGCGGTTTGGCCGGAAAGAAACTGGTGGTCGCCACATCCGCCCAATGTGCCGGACTGTGTCCGTTCAGGCGGCAGCCAAGGCTTTGGGCGTTATCGGAAATCAGCTTTAGCCCTTCGGCCTTGGTGATAGTCGAAATTGCCGGGTAATCCGCACTTTGACCAAATAAATCCACCGCAATGACGCAGCGCGGTGTTAATTTCTCGGCTCGTTTCACCCCATCAATCGCCGCCTGCAATGACTTTGGGCACATGGTGTATGTATCCGGGTCAATATCGACAAATACCGGCGTCGCCCCGATAATGGCTATGGCTTCCGCCGTGGCCGTATAAGTAAAGGACGGGCAAAACACCGCATCGCCAACCCCGATATTCCAAGCCAACATGGGTAATTTGAGCGCATCAGTGCCGTTGGCACAAGCAGCCACATGAGCCACACCCTCAAACGCGGCCAATTCATTTTCAAACTGCCCAACCTCAGGCCCCAAAATATAGGCACCATGGCGAACAACCCGGTTCACCGCCGCATCAATTTCGTCTCTGATAGTTTTGCGCTGTGCTTGCAGGTCAATAAACGGGAATTTCATACTTGTCCTCAAATCAGTTGTCGCCGCTCTATGCCAAGCATACCGCGTAAACAACTAACAAAAACATACGTTCTGTTACAATGGGGCATGTTTTGTCCCCGGAAGACGCATATCGCTCAGACAATAAGGTAGTGTACGCATATAGAATACAGAGTTGTGTTTTTGTTTAAATGGGCTAAAATTTCATGTGAGTCGGGAGGAATGCTCTATGGATATTTTTATTAAGCAGCATCCCTTACGGGATGCGATTCTGGCCGAAGTGCATGCGCGACCCTATAGGGCATTGACCACACCGCGCGCGGTTTTACAGCAGGCATTTTTATGTAAACCCTCTTCAAATGCCCAAGACGACATGGCAGCCTTCTGGCAGTGGTGTATCAATCAGGATTTAACACCACCCGAAACAGGGTCGCGACATCACACTGTGGTTATTGACGGCATTCAACTCATATGGGAGCGCCATACAGAATTCATCACCCTGACATGGGACTGCCTATATACCAAAACCGCGCAAAGAAAACTTTGGCAAATATCGGCGAAACACGTCAAAGCCATGATGGCCAATAAGCACAGCCTTATTTCTGCCGCACGGGTGAATTTACTTAAATGTGCAGACACCAGCAAGACGCCCGATCTGCGCGAGTTTGACCCTGAAAGCATTTGCATGTCATTGGTCAAAAAGGAAAGGGCGCTCATTATAACCGATTTTATGCAAGACGAATTTGGTGCCACCAAATACACAATACATAATAGAGGTCTGGACGACCGGAATTGTGGCATATTAGTGCGGCGTCTTTTAGAAACCGAGACATACCGCATGATGTCACTTTACGGGTTTGAACGTATCAAGAAAATTTTGCCGGAAATCGCGGCTGTAGAAACTCAACTTGTCCATTTAATGAAACAGGTTAATACGAAATCAAGTATTGCGAGTACGCGCAAAAGCCTTGACGAAATTACGGATATTGCCGCCGACCTTGCTAAACTTTCGGCGGCCAGCCAATATAGGTTCTCCGCATCGCGCGCCTATTATTCTCTGGTAAAAGCGAGACTAAAGCGCATTAACGAACAAGGCATTCCAAGCTATTCCAAGATAGAAGAGTTTTTGAACAAGCGCCTCGCCCCCGCCATGCGCACGGTTGAAAATGTCGAGCAAAGAATAGCGGTGGCGGGGGACAAACTCGATAGGTCAACGGGACTACTGCGCACCAAAGTTGAAATGCAAATGCAGGTGCAAAACAAAGCCGTTCTGGATAGTATGAATGAGCGTGCCTTGATGCAATACCGCTTACAATCAACCGTCGAGGGCCTCTCTATCGCTGCGGTTAGCTATTATGTTGTGGGCCTGCTTAATTATGTCGCCAAAGGCATTGGCATTGACGGATATATCAACCCAAAACTCCTCACCGCAATTTTTGTCCCCATCGCAATACTAACGGTCTGGTATATAGTCCGCCGTATCCGGGCTAAGCATAAATAGGCTTGGTGGCATGGCGGTAAATAAAACTTGCGCCCTCCTAGGAAACATCTATGACGGGCAATAAGGGGTGTTTACACATAAATCAAAAGGAGTAAGACTATGAAGTCTTTATCAACTGCAATTATCACAATAATGGCTTTAGGCTTGGCTTGTCCAGCTTTTGCCGAAGATGGCTCTGAAGGCAATGGCGACGGTTTTTTTGTCGGAGCGGGCGGTGTCATGTATGACAATAACGACATTATGGGCGTTCAAGGTACTATTGGCTATAATTTCGCCAAATATTTTGGTGTCGAGGGTGTTATTAGTACGGGCGTCGTCGACACGGATGTCCCTGGAACAAGTCTTTCAGTCGGTGTAGATAGCTCCTTTGCTGGTTTTGCTACCTTGCGTATGGCTAACGATCAATATTCAGTTTACGTAAAAGGCGGTTACCACTCCACCAAATTTGGCGCTACTGGCCCCATTACTGGCAATCTGACATTGGACGGAATTGCTGGCGGTATTGGTTTCGACTGGTATTTCAACAAAAGTTCAGGTGTACGTATGGAAGCAGTTTCTTACGACACCAAAGACCTGAATGTACAAGGCGTCAACGGTATGACCCTAATCTCCTTGTCATATCTGCATAAATTTTAAGATCGCGTATCTGGGTGGATTGGCCTTTGGCACGATCCACCCTTTGCGCTAACTGACTATAAGGTGGATTACAATCAGGGTGTATTTTTCACTCCAAACCCCGTATTTTCCCGTGACCTTACCGCCGCGCCCTGCTATGCGGGCGCATGAAAATTATAACAACAACTGATTCTTTGGCTAAATTTTGCAAAAAAGCCAAATCTGCGCCTTTTATTGCTCTTGATACTGAATTTATGCGCGAGCGGACGTTTTACTCACAGCTTTGCTTGATACAGATGGCGACACCGGACGACGAAGCTATTTTAGACCCGCTGGCCGACGGCATAGATTTATCGCCGCTTCTTTCCCTGCTCGCCAATAAAGACATCGAAAAGGTGATGCACGCTGCCCGCCAAGACATGGAAATTTTTTACAAATTACTCGGCAAAGTGCCCGCCCCCTTATTCGACACCCAAATCGCCGCCATGGCGCTCGGGTTTGGGGAAAATGTTGGCTACCTGGCATTGGTCAAAGGTCGTCTGGGTATAAATCTGGATAAAGGGGCGCGCTTCACCGATTGGGCGCGCCGCCCCCTGTCCGAGAACCAACTCAATTATGCGCTGGCCGATGTCACCCATTTGCGGGATTTGTATCCGGGCATGTGCCGGGAATTGACCAAAAAAGGCCGCATGGGTTGGGTGCGCGAAGAAATGCTGTCCATGAGCGACCCGCATTTATATGATTTCGACCCTGAGCGGGCCTGGATGCGTCTAAAGCCGCGCATGTTCCGCCAGGATTATCTAGCCGCCCTCAAGGCTGCTGCTGCTTGGCGCGAGCGTGAAGCCCAGTTCAAAGACGTACCGCGCGGACGCATTCTCAAGGACGACGGCATTTATGTCATCGCCCAGCGCAAGCCTAAACGGATCCAAGACCTGAACAATGTGCGCGGTATCCCGGGCGGCTTTGCCAACCGCAAAAACGCGTCGGATCTTATAGACGAGGTGCAAAAGGCTATCAATAACGCCGCTGACTACGCGCCTGACACTGCTCGCAAATTACAAATGCCGTCCGGTCTAGGGCCGAGTGTTGACATGCTGAAAACACTGCTCCGACTAAAAACAGAATACGAAGACATCGCGCCGCGTCTGATCGCCAATGTAGCGGATTTAACGGAACTTGCCGCGTTCGGGAAAAAAGCAGATGTCCGCGCCTTGAGCAGTTGGCGCCGTGAAGTGTTCGGCGAGGACGCGCTAAAAATGCTCAACGGCGAAATTAGTCTGACTTTGAGGGACAAAAAAGTCGTCGCGGTCTCTTGTGTCCCGCAAAGCGAATAACGCCTTACGCCCCTTCACCTATGACCCACCGCAAGAGGCTGTGGAGGTCATATGCGAAGACCCGCATTTTCTTATTGTCAATAAACCTGCCGGCCTGCTCTCTGTTCCGGGTAAGTCTGACGACCTGAAAGATTGTCTCGAATCCCGCGTCCAAGCACACTTCCCGGACGCCCGTATCATCCACCGTCTCGATACCGCCACCAGCGGCATTATGGTCTTGGCACGTACCGCCCACGCCCACCGTCATATCGGTCTACAGTTCGAAAACCGCCAAATCCGCAAAACCTACCTCGCTGACATTTGGGGTGTTCCAAACGCAAAATCAGGCACGATAAACCTGCCGCTCATCTGCGATTGGCCGAACCGCCCTTTGCAAAAAGTCGATTTCGATATTGGTAAACCTACTGAGACTGAATGGGAGATACTCGAATCTCATGAGCGCATTACCCGTGTCCTGCTAAAACCAAAAACCGGACGCTCCCACCAGTTGCGCGTCCATATGCTAGAGCTTGGCCACCCTATATTGGGCGATAATCTCTACGCCCACGACGAAGCTTTCAAAGCAAGCTCCCGCATGCACCTCCACGCCCACGCAATAGAGTTCAGACACCCAGACGGCGGTGCCCATTTAGACTTCAAAGTGGATTGCGATTTTTAGAGCGCTCCCCAATAAAAAAAGCGGAACCAACAAGCTCCGCTTTTCTCTTTTGTATCAGGCTATTTAGCCCGATTGAAATTTAGTCCAGAAAGAAATCCAGAGACTAGCCTTCAATAATCGTTAGATCGCCAGCAGCTTCTTTACCGCGATTTTCTACGATTTCGTAGCTAACTTTTTGGTCTTCTTGCAGACCTGAAAGGCCAGCCGCTTCAACAGCACTTACGTGTACAAACACGTCTTTGCCGCCATCATCAGGCTCGATAAATCCGTAACCTTTAGTTCCGTTAAACCATTTAACTGTTCCAGTTGCCATAGTACTCTCCTAATTTGAGCAATAATAAAACCCCAACCACTTTGGCAAAGCGCCTGGAGACAAATAGAGATTAAAAGCTGGGAATTGAAGGACTTAGAACTTTGGAAACGCGGGTGATCGTGAGATCAACATTCGAGAACTCGAACTGGTTTATTGGGTACTTAGAAAAACAATATTATAGACTCACGACTACCAAAATTTAAAATCTAGGCGTCCTATACACGCCTAATATATAAGCGCAAGTTAATTTGTCTGTTATTTCAATGCGAATAGCAGTTAGTTGCGGGCAGATTTAATCATATCTGCTGCTTTTTCGGCAATCATGATTGTGGGGGCGTTGGTGTTGCCGGAATTTACCTGCGGCATAATTGAGGCATCAATAACCCGCAAACCTTGCAGGCCGTGGACTTTTAACTCCGGGTCAACCACGGCCATATGGTCGACGCCCATTTTACATGTGCCGACTGGGTGATAGACCGTGTCGGCGCGGTTGCGGATTTCTTCGCGCCATTCATTGTCGCTCATATCTTCTGTGCTATACAGGCGCTTGCCGCAAATATTGTCAAAGGCCGGGGATTTTACGATTTGGTCAATGAGCTTTACACCTTTGAGCAAGACCTCCATATCCGCATCATCTTCCAAAAATGCAGGGTCGATTAGCGGTGCGGCGAATGGGTCATTGCTCCCTAGCTTGACCGTACCGCGAGACTTAGGCCGCAGCACGCAAACATGACAAGAATACCCATGTCCGAGGTGGGATTTACGGGCGTGGTCATCAACAATGCCGACAACGAAATGGGTTTGTAAGTCTGGGACTGAAACGTCTGGACTGGATTTGTAAAACCCGCCGACCTCGGCAAAGTTGGAGGTGAAAATTCCGGTCTTATGTTTGCGATACTCAAACACGGCTTTGATGGCTTTAAAAATTCCCACGAGGGAATAGCCGAGCGTATCCGTACTTTTCGACTTATATGAAATGATATAATCAATATGGTCGTGCAAATTTTTACCAACACCCGGTAGATGATGCACACATTCTATACCGACCTGCGACAATTCATCTTTGTCGCCAATGCCCGAGAGCAGTAAAATTTGCGGCGAGCCAAATGCACCGCCGCAAACAAGGACTTCGCGCGCCGCATTGATGGTTTGGATTTCGTCGTCTATCTGGCATTCAACCCCAATCGCCTGACCGTCTTCGATATTGATTTTGGTGGTTGTAGCATCGGTGATGACAGTGAGATTGGGACGGTCGAGATTTGGTGTTAGATAGGCTTTGGCGGCGCTAAAGCGTTGGCCGTCTTTTTGGGTGACTTCATAACGGCCTGTGCCTTCGAAGTGTTCGCCGTTAAAATCTTCAGTTTTAGGCAGTTGAAGCTGGGCACAAGCGTCGAGATAATGTTCGGCGGTCGGGTTTGGTGATCGTAAGCTTGTGACATTCAGAGGGCCGCCTTCCCCGCGCAAATCATTGCCGCCAGCTTCGCGGTTTTCGGACTTCTTAAAATAGGGCAGCACGTCGTCCCAACCCCAGCCTTTAGCACCCATGTCTACCCAATTATCATAATCGGATTTATGGCCGCGAATGTAAATCATCGCATTTATGGACGAAGACCCACCCAAGGTCTTGCCGCGCGGCTGATAGCCTTTGCGCCCGTTCAGCCCTTTTTGTGGTACGGTTTCAAACCCCCAATTCAACTTGCCAGCTTTGGGCATCAGTGCTGCCGCACCCGCAGGAACATTGATCAAAAAACTATCGTCTTTTGGCCCAGCCTCTAAAAGACATACCGTAACGTCCGGGTCTTCGGAGAGCCGCCCTGCCAAAGTGCATCCTGCTGACCCGCCGCCAACAATCACATAATCATAATTCTTCATTTGCGCTCCTGAGCGGTTTTTTTACGCCGTCCAACACAACACCCCAAATAACAATATCAGGCCAATCTTCGGCTTTGGTGGTGAGAGGATTAGTATCTAATATTGTGAAGTCTGCTTTTTTGCCTATTTTGATAGAACCGATTTCGTCCTCCAGTCCTAGCGCCCAAGCCGCGTCAATCGTGATGGCACGCAAAGCCTGTTCGGCGCTTAATTTCTCGGCTGGTGTGGACACGCCGCCCTCTCTGGTGGAGCGCAACATATGAACGGATGCCGCCGTTAATGGTGACGGCGGGGCAAGGGGCGCGTCCGAGTGCAGGGTCGTATGCAGGTCGGCTTTCATGGTTGAGGCTAGGGGTGTTATATATTTAACCCGCTCGCCAATAGCGGACACATAAGCTTCACCCATATAATGCACATAGTGCGAGGCCACAGAAATGCCTGCGCCCAGCTCTTTGGCTTTGGCAATTTGCTTCGGCGTGATGAGGCCTACATGTTCAAGGACGAGCTTTTGCCCCTCTCCATTTCCGTTTTTTTGTACGGCTTCAAATGCATCCAATGTTGCATCTTGAGCAGCATCGCCGTTTGAATGGATACGTATATCCAACCCCGCCGACCAATACGGTTCCATGGTTTTAGCGAGTTTATCCGGTGCCGTGACCCAGAGGCCTTCCTCACCTTTGTTCTGACCGCCAATATATCCCGGCGGTGAGACCCGCATGGTTTGGGAATAGAACGCAGCGTCCGTGAACAGCTTGACTTGCGGCAAGACGCGCGGCCATGTGTCTTTTGTCGCTTCGACCATTTCACCCATTTTGTCGATACGCTCTTCGCCAAATGCATGAGCAAAGGCTCGATGTTCGGGCACAAGGTACACTTTAGTGCGAGCATCTGAACCCATTAGCGCTTTATAATAATTATCTTCAAGTGGCAAACCAAACAAGCCATAGCCAAGTTCTGCTACGGTCGTCACACCATTGCTAGCAAACATGGATTCCAAGCCTTTATATCCGCGCCCAATATCTTTCGGCGCTAGAAATAAATGGCCAACATTGGAGAGGAAATCGAACACTGCATCTTCATAGACCCGCCCGGTTGGCTCTCCGTCCACGTCCAATGGTACGCCGTGATATTTATCCGCCCAACTCGCATCGACTTTGGCATAGGTGAGCGCTTGAGAGTTTAAGTAGAAATCATGACCGGAATAATGCCAGATAATCAATGGACGCTTTGTTGTTATTTTATCAAGGACATGTTTGTCGAGAGCGCCGTGCACCAAATTATGATAGCCGTAAATCACCAGTGGTTCTGTACCAGTGTGTTCCGCGTTAATTTCGGCTATACGTGCCAAAAACGCTGCTTTATTTGGCAAGCCTTTTACAGTCCCTGCGGGCGTCTCCACATCCCAAGGCGGCGCGAAAGGTTTGGCATACATCATAGCCCCAAGGATCATATGTATATGCGGGTCGATTAGGCCGGGCACTATGGTTTTTTGGGCGAAGCTATCGTCCAAGGTCGCGCCGTTAAATTGTTTGATCAAATCTTTTCTATTGCCAATGCCGACAATTATATCGCCCCGCACTGCTAGGGCGCTTGCCATTGGGTTTTCATGGTGAGATGTGAGTATGGTTTTAGCGGCGTATATGGTAACGTCACTATGCTCCATAACAGGCTTAGAGCATGCACTTATCAGTCCAGCTAAAACAACCAACAGTAATCGGATCGTAAACCTCATCATATTCCCCGCAACCAAATTTTACTTATCATATGAATAAACTTGCATAGGTGGGGGTCATTTGTCAATTTGCTTAAATAGAGAAAGAGGGACTTGCCGTTAATCAATTTTATATTAATTTCTCCGATAGACTTCATTGACCATTAGGGTCTGCGCTTGTCTTTATTTTCCGATTCTGTGATGTATTTTTAACACAGGCGACCACCAAACGGTCAAGCCAGAGCTGGCAAGCCCTTGAAATACTTGTCTCCTCGCCCGGTTTCTGTATACTAATTTTATCAGAGAGATGCTAAAACGGCATCTAAATTCAAGGGAACCACCTATGTTAAAAAAATATGTACGTGGCGCATCTGCGCTTTCAATTCTTGTGGCAATGCCTGCGTTCGCGCAAAGCGGGCCAGTACTCGACGAAATTATTGTTACCGCACAATTTCGCGCTCAAGGCTTGCAAGACGTGCCGATTTCTGTTGCTGCGGTTGATGCCAAAATTATTGAAGAACAAAGCATTGTCAAAATTGAAGACCTGACGACATTTGTCCCGAACTTTACTTATACCGAAACTGGTATCTCTACCAATTTCTTTATTCGCGGTGTTGGCTCTGGCATCAATCAGGGCTTTGAACAATCTGTTGGTGTTTATGTTGATGGTGTGCATTTCCCGCGCGGCCAGCAAGTGCGCGCGCCTTTCCTAGATTTGGAGCGGGTAGAAGTATTGCGCGGGCCGCAGTCGATTTTGTTTGGTAAAAACTCGGTTGCTGGTGCCTTGAATATCACAACGGCTAAACCAACGCACGAGTTTGAAGGTTCTATTCTGGCGCAACGTGAGTTTGTTGACGGTGAAAGCATCATAGAAGGCGTGCTGTCCGGACCAATATCGGATCGGGTTCGCGCCCGTGTTGCAGCCCGTTACCGGGACATGGACGGCTGGATTTATAATGCTACTTTGGATCAGGACGAACCTCAGCGCAAAGAATTTACGCTGCGCGGTACGGTCGAAATTGATGTTACTGACAGTTTACAGGCGACCTTTAAGGTGGAAAACAGTAATTTTGATACTGTTGGCCGTAATATTGAGATTGAAAATGCACAGGCTGTTGGTGGCTTGACCTATGGTCAAGTGTTGGTCAACGTATTTGGCCAAGATGCCAGCGTTTTGAATGAAGTCCAAGACGGTATTCGGTCTTCTAATGGTGATTATTCTAACAACAATATGTCTATTTATCAGATGACATTGGATTGGGAATTGGGCGATCATAATTTGCAAACAATTTCAGCTTTTGAGACGCTGAAATATGATGAACTGTGTGATTGTGATGATACTGGTGCCAATGTGTTTACCGCCAATTTGCAAGAAGAATATAAGCAGTTTTCTCAAGAAATCCGCCTAACCTCTCCTATCGGTGATGATTATGATTATATTTTAGGTGCCTATTTCCAGACATCTGATCATAGCTATGAAGACCAGATTGTTGTGCCGGCTAACTCAGTTCTGGGCGCGGCGGCTTCGCCTGCGCTTCTCAACACACAAGCGGCTCGGATTGCCCAGGTTGACGCAACCGTACTCTCTGCATTTGCCCAAGTGAATTGGCATTTTTCAGATGATTTGACCTTGCAGCTTGGTGGTCGCATCACCAATGATAACCGCGATGGTTCGCGCGTGATGAATATCCAGGCGGCTGGCGGTGGTGCTTTGCCAGCGGCGCAAGCGGCGGCGGCAATTGTTTACGGGGTTGGGTTTCAAATTGTTTCAACAAACCTTGAAGCTTTTCCGGGCGCTACGCCAATAGGCGGTGGCGCGACTGTCGGTGATCTTTTGAACCAGCTTGGTAGTTCCAGCCCGGTTGGATCGCGTAATAAAACCACATTTTCACCCGATGTAAAGCTGGTTTGGGATGTTAGTGATGACACCATGCTGTATGCTAGTTGGGCGCAAGGTTTCAAGTCCGGCGGGTTTGATTTCCGTGCTAATAACCGGGGCACATTTGCCACCTCCAACGAAGCATTTGAGTTTGATGATGAGAAAGCCAATAATTTTGAACTTGGTGGTAAATTTAAACTTGGTGGTTCTGCCGAGCTTAATGCAACGGCTTACTACACCAAATTTAACGATCTACAGGTCTCGATTTTTGATGGCGTACTTGGTTTTAATGTCCGAAATGCTGCGACCTCGGTTGTTAAAGGTATCGAGCTTGATGGTCGTTGGGCGCTTAGCGATCATGTTCGCCTGAACGGTGGTTTGTCCTTGATGGATTTCGAATTTACGGACTTCCGCGATGGTCAATGTTATTTTGGGCAAAACAATCCAGCGGATCCAAATTTTAGCCGCGTACAGCCTAATGGGCTTTGTGATTATACGGGTCTCTCCAATCAATTGGTGTCTGATTTCTCTGGTAACCTAGCCCTAGATTTTGACCATCCAATCGGTGATTACGAGATCACAGGATTGGCGAGCCTATTTTATGCGAGCGCATACGATTCGGCGGCAACCAAAGACCCGGCTGGACGTCAAGATGGTTATGTAAAGCTCAATGCGCGTATTGCTTTTGCCCCCCAAGACGGGCCTTGGGAAATTGCCCTGCTGGGTAAGAACCTGACAGACGAAATCCTGCGTACCTATTCAGGCGACGTTCCGCTTGCAGGCAGCTCATTTGGCCGCAAGACCAACTACACGTTCTTTAGTCAAGGGCGGACTATCGCCTTGCAAGGCCGTGTGAAGTTTTAGACACGCCAAGCGATTGAACGCTATTAAATATAAACAAAAGGCCGGGTTCTCCCCGGCCTTTTGTGGTTTTCGACTAGGGCGCTGAAAGTGGTTTTATATTAGGTTTCGCTGCCCTAGACAAAGTGCCAAAATCCGCATAGCCTGCGCTATATAATCTCCGCCCAATCTGTGGCGGTTCTAAATTGCCAATAGCAAAACATGGAGTTTCTTGTGAAGATAATTATTTCTAAAATAGTGTTGAGTTTTATTTTTTCGTGCATGTTTGTATATGCGGCTTATGCAAATACAAACACCACCCAGTTTGAATTTGAGGGCATGGATGTCAATGCCGAACATATCGCGATCTTTATAGACAAAGATGGTGCGCTAAGCGAAGCCGTAGCCAACATCAGCGCTAAAACCGATGGTCGGTTGGAAACCGCGCTAAAAGATGCCGAGTTTGAAGGGGAGTTTGGCAAGAAATTGCATTTATACGGTTTGTCCCCGTTCAAGTCTATTATTGTGGTTGGAGCAGGGGAAGGCGCATTATCAGTGCGCCAGCTTCGCGACCTTGGCGGCTATGTGGCGCAAGCCAGTAACAATAATCATTCTCTGAGCGTCATCACAGCGGGACTTGATACCACAGTTGAACAGAGTGCGGCACAACTTGCTATGGGGTATGCGCTGGGTTCATACGCCTTTAAAAAATATAAAACAAAGAAAGAGGCTACAGGCAAACAACAAACCCGCACAGTTAGTTTCCATAGCGATGGTTTCAAGGCTGCCAAAACTTTGTTTGAAACGGATCTAAACCATGTTGTAACGGGCGTAAAATTTGCTCGTGATATGGGAACCGAGCCAGGTAAAACTATCTATCCAGAAAGCTATGCCCAAGGCGTGCGAAAGTTATTTAACGGTGTTGCCAACGTTAAAATTGAGGTCATGGGGCTTTCCCAAATGAAGCGGAACAATATGGGGGCGCTTATCGGGGTTGGACAAGGCTCTGTGCATGACCCGCGTCTTATCATTGTCACCTATATGGGCGGCGAGCGCGATATGGCACCAATAGCATTGGTTGGAAAGGGCATAACTTTTGATACTGGCGGTATTAGCTTAAAGCCAAATAAGGGGCAGTGGGCAATGAAGTCCGATCTTTCCGGAGCAGCAGCGGTTGCGGGAACGCTTTATGCAGTGGCCAAACGTGGTGACAAAGTCAATCTGGTCGGCGTTATGGCCATGGCCGAAAACATGCCTTCTGGAGATGCTATCCGTCCCGGCGACGTACTCCGGACAATGAGCGGTAAAACTATAGAAGTTATGTCAACCGATGCCGAGGGTCGCCTTGTCCTATCTGATGCCATTACTTATGTACAAAAGGAATATGACCCGCGTCTACTCATCAATATTGCAACGCTTACAGGCTCTGCCGCACGGGCAATGGGCGAAGATTATGGGGTGGTTATCACCCGCGATTGGGATTTGGCGCAAGACATGATGCGTATTGGCAAAGTAGCAGGCGAAGATGTCTGGCCATTACCGCTCAACAAAAACCATTACAAAGCCATTCGTTCTGATATTGCTGATATTAAGAGTACGGCTGGCAATCCAGGTGCCAGTATTGGCGCAGCTGTCATCGGCACCTTTGTCGACGAAGGCCGCAAATGGGTGCATCTGGATATTGCTGGTGTAGATTGGTTGAGCAAAGCCAAGCCGACGACACCAAAAGGTCATGCAGGGTGGGGCGTCAGGTTTTTAGATGCTGTGGTTCGTGAAGAGCAGCAGGCGGAATAGTCAAGCCAAAATACAACCCCCACCCCATCAAAGTGGTTCTATATTAGGATTCGTGACCCTAGGTTTCCCTACTCTAGGGTCTGCGGACAATTAGGAAAATAATATTATGTGTTTAGGAGGTTGAGTTGATGAAGGAAATAAGCGCAGAAAAAACTGAAACAATTGGGGACATGCTTTCGCATTTCGCGAAAACATGTCCTGACGCCGAAGCCGCCGTTGAGGGCGATATACGGCTTTCCTATAGCCAGCTTAAAACCGAAACAGACAATATCGCCAAGGCTTTAATAGCGGCAGGGGTCGAGGCCGGAGACCGTGTTGGTATAATGGCACCGTCCGGCCTAGATTTTTATTTCACATATTTGGCGACCGTGTCTATTGGTGGCATTTGGTTTGGTCTTAACCCGCGCTACCAAGAGCCAGAATATAATTATCTCCTGCACGATACAAGGCCGGAAATATTGTTCACAGTCTCGCCGTTTGAGGACAGGGACTATTCCACGGTTTTGCAAAATGCCGGAGTTTCAAGGACAAAGTATTTTGTTTACGGCACGCCGACAAAATCGGCGAACAGCTATGAGAGTTTCATTGAAAAAGCCGCAACTATTTCAGACGAAGAATTATTATCCAGACAAAGTCAAGTGCAAGCCGAAGATATTGCAGCTATTGTTTATACCTCTGGCTCAACGGGGGAGCCAAAAGGCGCGATGTTGTCCCACAGAGCCATTGTAGGAAGCGCCATTGCCAACGCCAAATGGATGGCGGGCGGCCCCCATAAAGCCCTTTGCTGCTTGCCTATCAATCATGTAGCTTCGCTCAATAATCTTTGCATGAATGTCATGGCTGGTGGGGGGTGTATGGTTTTTCATGACCAATTTGATTTGTCCGCAATCATGACAATTACCGAACGTGAACAATTGACATATATGCTCACCAGCCCGACCTTGCTTATGATGTTGCTGGCCTACGACGGATTTAGCGTCGAGGCGTTGCGCTCTTTACGGCTGATCATTTTTGGCGGTGCGGTGACGCCGGAAGATTTGATCAAACAATACCAACCCATTGGCGCAAAACTAGGCACCATATACGGCCTGTCCGAAACCTGCGGCATCATTTCCCATTCTGCTTTGGATGCCAGCCTTGATATTATGGCCAACACAATCGGCACGCCTATTGACGGGGCCGAGTGGCGGGTATCCGGTACAGACGGAAAAATCTTGGATGTCGGCGAGGTTGGCGAGCTGCAAATAAAAGGTGCGCATATTTTATCTGGCTATTTCAACAAGCCAGAAGCCAGCGCAGAGGCCATGACCGAGGACGACTTTTTCAAAACCGGAGATTTATGCAAATTGCGGGACGACGGCAATGTGGAGTTTTCCGGGCGGCTCAAGGAAATGTTCAAATCCGGTGCCTATAATGTGTACCCGCTAGAGGTCGAACAAGCCATCGAGAACCATGAACAAGTCGCGATGGCAGTTGTGGTCGGTATACCCGATGAATTATACCAAGAAGTGGGGTTTGCATTTGTCAAATCCAAACCCGGGCAAGACATATCTATTCCCGAATTAAAGGCATTCTTACGCACCCAAATCGCTAATTATAAAATACCCAAGAAGTTCAGCATCGTAGACGACTTCCCGACTTTACCAAATACGAAGGTCGATAAAATGGCGCTGAAAAAAATGCTGGAAAAAAACAATGAATAGCCTGGGAACCGATGAAATTACCTTAAAGCGCGATGGCGAAATATGCTTTGTGTGTTTCAATCGCCCGGAGCGAAACAACACACTTAAAATATCGACGCTTAAATTGTTGGCGAAAATTGTACGTGGCTTTATGGACGACATTGAAACCAAAGTGGTTATTTTTCATGCGAGAGGCAAGCATTTTAGCTTCGGGGCGGATTTGCGCGACATACAAAAACAAGCGGCTAAAAACTTACCACTAATAATACGCAGACGACAAATGGGATTTGGGGCAGAGTTGCTAAAGTCTATACAAAATATTCCCCAGGTCACCATATGCGCCCTACAAGGCATGGCAGTCGGCGGCGCGGTAGCCATAGCCAGCGCTTGCGATTTTCGGATTGGCAGTTCGGATTGTAAAGTCTCATATGGTGAGGTTAAGCTTGGCATGCCCCTGATGTGGCAAGCTCTGCCGTTATGTGTGCAATTAGTTGGCCCGGCGCGGGCAAAAAAAATGATTATGTCCGGGCAGCCGGAGAACGCGAAAAAACTCTTAGACTGGGGCTTTCTCGACGAAATTTCCGACCCGGAGGCCTTGCAGGAAAATACCGTAAAAATGGCCAAGCTTTATACATCATTGCCGCCAATGGCCGTTCAGGCTATCAAGAAAAGCATCAATGCCTATAGTAGCGCACTTGATCAGGCCGTTATGCATATGGATACGGACCAATTTTTATTGTTGCAAAACAGCAAAGATGCCGGGGAAGCATTCCTGGCCGTAACTGAGAAACGACCAGGGATTTTTACGGGAGATTAATGGGCGCAAACCAGTAACGTGTCCTAATTGTTCGCAGGCTCTAGGCATTAGGTTGTTGGCTCTTCTGCGCTGGATGCTTTAGCTGCGGCTTCTGCTTCGGCCTTTGCCGCAGCTTCGGCTGCCGCAATTTCAGGGTTTTCTGCTGCAAATTTGGCAGCAGCCTTTGCTGCCGCTTTGGCACGGGCTGCTGACAGAGTTTCAATAATTTTGTCCATGGTCGGCCCAGTGTCCATTTTCATAATGGCGGAAACTTCGCGTACCATGCGGTCGATTGCCCGCTCATAAAGTTGCCGTTCGGAATATGACTGGTCCGGTTGTTCTTCGGTTCTGTACAGATCGCGAACAACTTCGGTCAGGAGCAGTAAATCACCAGAATTTATTTTACCCTCATATTCCTGCGCCCGGCGGCTCCACATTGTACGTTTGACCCGAGGGCGACCCCGAAGCGTGGTAAAGGCATCTTTGAGCACTTTGTCATTTGCCAAACCGCGCATGCCAGAACTGTCAACTTTTTGGGTTGGAACGCGCAAGGTCATTTTATCTTGCTCAAACAAAATCACATAGACCTCAATATCCATCTCGGCGATTGTTTCGGTTTCGACAGCAATAACTTTGCCCATACCGTGTGCTGGGTAGACAATAAAATCACCTGCCTTGAATTTTAATTTTATTTTTTTGCCTGCCGTTTTCTTTGCGGCAGGTTTTTTCCGCGTTGTTTTTTTTGGGGTAGCCATAAATGGAGTTCCTTTTGGAGCGCTACTGCAAATGCAGTTTTCTAGATTCAAACAAAAACGACGCGGAGACCTTGATATCCGCGCCGTTCTAACTTCTTTAGTATAACACAAAAATTGGCAAAAAACCAGTGCATGGTCAGCATTTTTTCACAAAAATCACATTTTATTTGTTTGGTGTGAAAACAATGGCACTCGCAGTACAGTTACGGGTCACCCTTACCGGGCGTCGGATCAAAGTATTTTTCAAATTTCCCGGTCTCTTCTTCAAAGTCTTCACCGTCTTTCGGCGGTATTCCCATATATGTAATGTTCGGCCAAATTTCGGCGTATTTGGTATTTATCGCCAGCCATTTGCCGTCTTTATCATCTTCTGAGTCCGGTACTATGGCGTCTATGGGGCATTCTGGCTCACATACGCCGCAATCAATACATTCGTCCGGATGGATGACTAACATGTTGGCGCCCTCATAAAAACAGTCTACCGGGCATACTTCTATACAATCCATGAATTTGCATTTTATACATGCATCTAAAACAATATATGTCATTGTCAGCCTTTACTTTATTTGACGATTACCTTGCATTTGAATTGGCGTGGACAGTGTAAATTGTCAACCACCTAATCTGCGTTTTGACCAAACGCCTCACCCAGTATATCGGCATAGAGCGCCCGTGCTTCGTATGCTGGCCCGCGCCTTTCCCCGAGGTTCAAGACTTCAATTTGGGTTAATTTATCATAAGCGGTAAATGTCAATTGGTCACCGATATGTACTTCACTATGGGGCTTTCGCACACGAAAAACCTGCCCGCCGCGAAATATCCGTACTTTGCCGCGCGATATACAACGAGCTGACAAAATACGGGTCTTAAAAAACCGGGCGCGCCACAGCCATATATCCAGCCTTACCCCATCTTCACTCAAGGCTTTTTATCCTTGGGTTTAACTTTGTTTTCGGGTTTGGTTTTGGTTTTAGTTGTAGCTTTAGCTTTGGGTTTATCAATTTTTGGTTCGTCAAAATTTAAACCCGCAAGTGCTGCAAACGGCGAAGCGGACGGCGGCATAGCGCCCTCTTGTTTAGGTGGCGCCCATGTTGTCTGTGTCGACCTACCGGGTGGCTTACGGCGCTTATTTTGTCGTTTTTTCTGGCCTTGCTCACTCTGACCAGCCTTGCTTCCAGCGGCTTGTTGAGTTGCGGAAGCAAAATCCGCATAACCCGACAAATTATTACGCCGCGCTGGTTTTCGCCTTTGCGGCTTTCGGTTTTGGGTGGACACGTCTTTATCGGGATCATTGCTACCGTGTTTGGATGGTCTATAGCGCGACGGTGGTTTTACGGCGCGACCATATGCCCATAATTCAAGATGTGTTTGAAAAATTGGGTTGCCCTCATCGTCTTCTTCCGGCTTGGCTACATGGTCATTTAATATAATCAACCGATGGCGTTTGCGTTTAGGTATATAGTCAGGGTGGGTTTTATCGGTGGTTGGTTCTGGTTTGTTTTGCAGTACAGGCGGAAAATCATCGGGGTTAATATCGCCGCTTTCTTTGGCTTTCAGGATTGCATCTCGACGGGAAAAATAAGCCAATACATATTTCTTGTGTGCCTCTGCCTCTGCTTCGGTAAATGCTTGTGTGGTTTTGCGGTATTTAAGCGCCACCAAAATTTCTTCAAAATCTTCGAAAGAACATCCCAACAAAGACAGCATTTCTTTTTTAATGACAAAGCGCCCATCTTCACGCTCTTTACGCGCCTGAAACAACATTTTGGCAAGACGGTTCATAATATCAAAACGGATAATGCGCGGGCCGCGCCGCGTATACCCCGCCATTTGTAAAACTTCTTCATAAAAACCGGTTTGGGAAGGCATGGAAGTCATACCATTTTTGGGCAAAAACGGTTGACTTGAGCGTTGCCCCTCCGCAGTTTTTTCCCAAGCATAAACATATAAAAGACTGAGCAAACGCGCAGGCGCCGGCTTCATCAAGTCGCGCATATAAACATAATAAAAACCGAACACACCGCCTAGGCTGACAATATAATTTATCGCGGTGCTTTCGGTAGACTTAACAATTTTAGCATGAGCGCGCTTATCTAGCGTACCGTAGTTTTCATACATAATATGCGCCATAGCGCGGGCGTCTTTATAGGATGTCGGGCTTTCGGCGAATTCACGCAGGGCAAATATACAGCCGAGTTTTTGTGTTATCTCAAGGCGTATGAAATCGGCTAGGCGGCCTATGGCACTATCACGTAATACTTGAGAACCAAGTTCTCCGCACAGCAATTCCACCTTGGGTTTGAGCATGCTGTCGCCTCTTGCCAATTTGCCAATAGGTGCATCGTTCCAAATAAATTCACCTTGATCAGATAAGCCGATAGCACCTTGGCCAGAGCCTGCTATTTGCATCAGGCGTCTATCGATTTCTGGTGTTAAAGACTGGCTGGCGGTTTGCTTGATAGCTTTCGCTTCAAGTTCGCTTTCAGTATCCACTGGCGTAAAGACAAGACCGTTAAGTGTACCGAGTATTTGGCCGGCGCAGACGACCTGTCCTTCTGATGTGACAGTTGCGTTCATATTGGCTTTTTCTCCTATTCCCTTTAACAATATACTGGTGCGTACATCAACAAAGCGGTCGACCAATTTATTATGTAGCGCATCTGATAGCCTGTGTTCAACAGTTTGTGCTAGTTTTACCCAGTCTTTTTCTGGCAATATCCAATCCGTTTTATGGGCTATATAAGTCCATGTGCGAATATTGGCCAACCTTGATGACAACATTTCTACCGTGCCACCCGTTTCGTCCAACCGTGAAATATTCCGCCGCATATAGTTGCTAGGTAATTTTCCGCTGTTCTTGTATAAATGCGTATGTACATCTTCCAACAAACGGGCGTGAGCTTCCGGGCCGAGATCTGGGAAATCAGGTATTTGGCAGACATCCCAAAGCCGTTTCACGTCATGAGCATTATGGATATTGTCTTCAATATCATGGGTGTCGCACAGACGCGACAAAGCTGTCTCGTCTGCGGCAGGTGCAATTCGGCGCAGACCTTTTAGTTCTGGCGGTGTAGCCAAACTATGTTTCAAAGCTTCAACGGTAGAAAAATCAAGCGCGGTAGAGCGCCACTCTGCGTATTTTTCTGGCATGAACGCATTGTTCTCAATACGGGCAATCATGTCGTCGTCCAGGGGCAAGCAAGACCCGGTAGTACCAAAACTACCATCATTGCGGAAGCGCCCCGCCCGCCCGGCAATCTGCGCTGTTTCTGCTGCCGTCAAATAGCGCCGCCGCTCGCCGTCAAATTTGCGCAAGGACGCGAAAGCAACATGATCAGCATCCAAATTTAGCCCCATGCCAATGGCGTCCGTCGCCACCATATAGTCCACTTCGCCTGATTGATATAGTGCCGCCTGTGCATTACGTGTGCGCGGACTTAAACTACCCATGACCAAAGCTGCACCGCCGTAATTGCGCCGCATCAATTCGGCCAGTGCATACACCTCGCCAGCCGAGAACGCCACGACCACGCTGCGCTTGGGCAAGCGGGATAGCTTTGTATGGCCTACATAGGATAAAACCGAGAACCGTTCGCGGGTCATGAAACGGGCGTCTGGCACCAAAGCTTCTATCAAGGGGCGCGCCGTATTTGCACCCAGTAGTAATGTTTCTTCCGTCCCTCTTGCGTGGAGCATACGGTCAGTGAACACGTGACCGCGTTCTTTGTGAGCGATCATTTGCACTTCGTCGATAACCACGCTGGCAAATTTACCGGCGCGTATATCGGTCATAGGCATGGCTTCTGCGGTGCAAATAAGATACCGTGCATGAGGCGGCACGATCTTTTCTTCCCCAGTAATGAGCGCACAAGAAGCTTCGCCTTTTTCGCGCACAGCCCGTTCGTAAACTTCCCGCGCCAACAATCGCAGCGGCAAGCCAATAACACCGCTCGCACGTGCCAGCATGCGCTCGACCGCATAGTGGGTTTTGCCCGTATTGGTGCCGCCCAGTACGGCGGTGATGGTTGGTTTAAACTGCATAGTTTTTATTCTTTTGTCTTGGCTTTATATCCGCTAACATACCGGTATGACAACTCAACACTTACTTCTGATGCGGCACGCAAAATCATCCTGGAACCACGAAGGTTTGACCGACCACGAAAGACCCCTGAACAAAAGAGGCCGTCGGGCTTCGCGAGATATTGGTGATGTGCTGCGGGCGAAAAACCTAGTGCCAGACCATATTTGGTCATCAGATAGCGCGCGTACCCGCGAAACTTTTGCACGTACTTTTGAAGATAGCAGTATAAAACCCAAATGGCATTCGGGGTTTTACCATGCGTCTGCCAACCAAGTCCTTTACATATGTGCCGAAAACGGCGAGCCAGAGACGGGGACACTCATGTTGCTTGGGCACAATCCCGGATGGGAAGATTTACTGTTTCATTTTTCGGGGCTGTCCCGCCGTATGCCCACAGGGGCTTGCGCAATCTTTGACCGAACCCGCACCAAAGCCGACTGGTTAGAGCAAGAAAGTTGGCGGTTGGTGGAGTTGCTATTGCCGCGTGATTATGAGCGTAACGCATAAAAGCTAGCCAAAAAAAACGGGCCAAAAAAACGGGCAAGATTTCTCCCGCCCGTCAATACTGTAAACAACTCAAAACCTGATATAGGTTTAGTCTGCTGGTTTTTCTTCTGGCGTAGCTTCAGCAGCTGGAACGTCCTCTTTAGGCGCTTCTTCTTTTGCTTCTTCAGCAGGTGCAGTTTTCGCGGCTTCTTTGGCTTCTGCAGCAGCAACTTTTTCAGCTTCGGCAGCTTCTGCGGCAGCAACTTTCGCGGCAGCGGCAGCTTCTTTCGCGGCTTCTTTAGCTTCGATTTCAGCGGCTTTGCGGGCTTCTTCTTTGCTTTTGCGAGCTTCTATTAGTTCGAGAGCTTTGGCGCCGGGCTTGCCTTTAATCGGGTTGTTACCGTGCTTCCATTCCCATAGACCAGCAGCGCCCAAGAAACGAGCTACGCGTTCTGTAGGACGTGCGCCTTTGGCAAGCCATGCTTTGGCTTTCTCTGGGTCAATATGTACGCGGTTCTCGTCAGTTTTGGCGAGCAGCGGGTTATAGTGACCAATGTGGTCAATGTAACGACCATCACGGGGCGAGCGGGCATCGGCCACAACAACGCGGTAATAAGGACGTTTTTTCGACCCGTGACGGGCCAGTCTGATTTTAAGTGCCATGATATTTTCCTTTGTTTAGCATTCAAATTTAATTTTTACTTATTTCTTCTTTGGGGAACCACCGAGACCCGGTAATCCTCCACCAAGTCCGGGTAGAGCTTTGCCCCCAAGTCCTGGTAATCCTTTAGGTGCATTTCCACCCATTTTCTTTTGCATATCTTCCAGCATTTTCGGATCCATGTCTGGCATTCCGCCGCCCATTCCGCCAGGCATACCGCCGCCTCCCATGGCATTCATCATGCCGCGCATACCGCCCTTGCCCATTTTCTTCATCATATCGGACATGCCCCGGTGCATTTTCAACAGCTTGTTGACATCCGCAACACTCATGCCCGAACCGGCGGCAATGCGCTTTTTACGAGACGCCTTGATTAGTTTCGGGTGGGTACGCTCATAGGGCGTCATGGAGAAAATAATCGCCTGTTGCCGCGCCAAAAGCTTATTATCAACGCCGCCCATTTGGTCGACAGCCTTGCGCATTTTACCCATGCCCGGCATCAATTTCATCAGGCCGCCCATGCCGCCCATTTTGTTTATTTGTCCAAGCTGCTTGGCGAGGTCGTCCAAATCAAAGACGCCTTTTTCCATTTTCTTCTGGAGAGCAGCGGCTTCTTTTTCGTCGATAATATCGGTGGCTTTCTCCACCAAAGCAACAATATCGCCTTGACCGAGAATGCGCCCGGCTATCCGTTCCGCGTCAAATACTTCCAGCCCGTCAAGCTTTTCGCCTGTACCCAAAAATTTAATCGGTAGGCCAGTGACCGCCCGCATAGACAGCGCCGCACCGCCGCGACCATCACCGTCAATCCGGGTCAGGATCAATCCGGTCAGCGGCAAGCGGTCATTAAAGCGCCGCGCCGTCTCCACAGCATCTTGCCCGGTCAGCGCATCGGCAATAAGGAGCGTCTCAACCGGTTTGGCCAGTTCCGCGACGCTAGCCACTTCGTCCATCAACTCGTCGTCGAGCGTGGTGCGACCAGCCGTATCAAGGAACACAACATCATACCCGCCGAGCTTGCCCTCGCTCAGCGCCCGCTTGGTGATTTGGATAACGTCTTCGCCTTTGACGATTGGCAAGAAACCGACCCCGGCTTGCTCCGCCAAAATACCGAGCTGCTCCATAGCAGCCGGGCGGCGCGTATCCAGAGAAGCCAGCAATACTTTCTTCTTGGCTTTGGTGCGCAAGAATAATCCGAGCTTGCCAGATGTGGTGGTTTTACCGGAACCTTGCAGACCTGCCATCAAGATGAAAGCTGGTGGGCGGACACTTAAATTCAAATGAGAGGACGCCGGAGGTTCTTCACCTTCTTCGACCTTACCGCCGAGCATTTCCACCAAACCGTCATGGACGATTTTGATGATTTGCTCACCGGGTTTAACCGCGCGGATAACTTTCTCGCCGACCGCTTCTTCGCGCATTTGTGTTATAAAGTCTTTGACAACAGGCAGTGCTACATCGGCCTCAAGCAGAGCAATGCGGATTTCGCGCATAGCGGCACTAACGTCCTTCTCGGAAAGGGCACCGCGTCCGGTTAATGTGTCAAATACGCCGCCGAGACGGTCGCTTAAGGCTTCAAACATAAATAAGTTCTTCTAGTTATTCCGTTGTCCCATACACAAATAACCCCGGTGAACATATAATGTCGACCGGAGGACCCTGCTTATATCGTCCATACCCAAAGAGGAGAAATGATGGTGTCGCATAAGTCAGAGCGCAATTTCAGTTGCGCATAGGATTACGCGGCTTATAGGGGCGGGAATTTAGAGTGTCAATGGGGTTGTTATGTCCACCCCGTATTGCCATTCACGGGTTTTCAAAGCGGGGTTCGTGAAGACATTGCAGTGCCAAGAACTGCCCACAATGCTCATAAGTCAGGGACTGTACACCTAAAACAACTGCCCTTGTTTGAATTGGGGCATGTATTTCGCGGCAAAACTCCGCGTTACATTGACCTTTTCAGTTGCGGCTTGCTTGTCTAAATCGCGGATGAGAGCGCGGAGGCTGTCAACCGATCTGTCTGCATGGACAAGCATATAATCTATGAGACTATCCGAAACCTTTAGACCTCTATCCATAAATAATTTGGTGATAATAGCGCTCAGCAAGTCTTCATCCGGTTCTTGAATGCGGGCGACTTGGACGTTCTTTAAGCGCGAATGCAGATCAGGCAATTGTACATTCCATACGGACGGCACGGTTTTATCACTCAGCAAAAGCGCCTTTAATTCTCCGGTTATGGTCAGGTTGATCAAGGTGAACAGGGTGTACTCATCTGCGTTGGATGCATTGTCAATCCAGAGCGCCCTGCCCCGATAATTGCGTCTTGGAACAAATCCATTGCCACCATCCAAACTGATGGCCTGCTGGCTTTCGGCCCAAATATGGCCAAGATGCGTTTTACCGCACCCCTTGGGGCCAATGACGGCTAGTATATGATTGGCCCAGTTTTCTGTATCTGCCAGTGCAGTGACGGCCTCAACGTTAGAAACGCCGTGTACAAATGCACCGGCGCTATTGTCCGGATCCAAAACTAAATCTAGCGGGAATTGTCTACTCATATCTTCATGCTTATAACGCCGCGCCCCAAGCCATATTTAGCGGTAACCCGTGCGGGTCAACACCATACCGATATTTTCGTCTTGCCGCAGGGACACGCCCTTAAACGCCAACTCATTGCGCAAACGCTCAATATCGCCGCCGTAATATAGTGACATCAAAGCGCCCGATTTAGACACGGCTTGAAGCTGGGCCGAGCGGATTTGCGCCGAGCCATTGATAATATCTTTCAAGCCAATCCATTCTGCATGGGAACGGTACAAAATCGAAACCGGCATAACCACCGTTTCTGCATTAACAGCCGTGACAGAACTGGCTTTCCAATCGTCTTCAACCTTACGCACAACATTTGCCACAGTATCCGCCGCCGTTGTTCCGCGCACCCGGCCAAGATAACGGCTGTTTTCTGTATCAACGGC
>JAKIUV010000106.1 GCA_021647375.1 Robiginitomaculum sp. | reverse complement strand
TACGATTTCCAATACGAGGAAAAAAGGGATTCTCCAACACAGGAGAAGTCGGGCGGAGCATGCTACAGGTGTGTCGAATCCCGTTTTGCCATTTTTCTTGCTGCGTGCCGCCCGAATTGCAAAAACCAGACCCGGCAATAAAAACAAACAAGCGGGCCAAAATGCCAGCCAAATTGTACCTATATAATATCCCAGTGGCCCGGAATGTTTTTCCTGGGCGCCTTGCAATTTCGGGGTAAGGTCATTGCCAATGGCTTCAGTGAAAAACGCGCCGCTCGTTTCTTGCCAAATCAGAACCGACCACGGCAGAACAATAAGCAAAAACAAAAGTGGCCCCGGCCAATAGGTGAGGGGCTTCATCCATCCCGCTTTGCGTTCCCATACCAATAAACTCACGAGGCACAACACCAAGAGCATAGGTAATATCGGCCCTTTGATCATCACAGCTATGCCAAGTGCAAACCAAAACAACATGCCCGATCGCCGCCCGCCACCATTACGTAAATATCCGAAACTGGCTAGAGCCAGTGCAGAAAATGCCAGCAAAAGCGCATCTGTCTTGGCTATATGGGCTTCAAATACAAAGATAAAACTGACGGCCAACAAAGCCGATCCGTAAAGGGCGCTGTCACGGCCTAACATACGGGCGCCGCCCCAATAGGTCGCTAAAATAGCCAAAATAGCGGCCAATACGGACGGTATTCGGTGCGCCCAAATATTGCGGTTTTGGGTGTCCGAAAACATTTTTACGCTCGCCGCTTGCGCCCAATAAGCTCCGGCAGGTTTCTTGTTGCGCGCGCGGTCTTGAAACTTAATATTGATATAATCGCCGCTCTCCAGCATTTGTACTGTGGCTTGGGCGTAGCGGGCTTCGTCCCGGTCAATGACGGGTAGACCTGGCCCAAACAAACCCAGCCCCGGTAAAGCCATGGCTAAGACCAACAATGTTAGAATGGCCATGTCTCTGATACGAAGTTTAATTTTACTCATAAGCACTGAATAGCATCACGACAGTTTCGCACAAGCGATTTGGCGGACATATTGCCCATAAGAATTACAAAAACCTATTTCATTATCACAATGTCTTGATACGCGCCGCTGGTTTGCAGGGTGACGGTCATGGTTTTGCCGCTTCTATTTCGCCAGAACCAGCCGTGGGAGCCGTCAAATTCGGCTTTGAGGATGCCCTCGTCGCGGATTTTCGAGCCTTTGGCATAGTTGTGATAATCTATGTTGAGCGTTTTGGAGTCGGCATGGGTATCAAAATTGGCTTTGCCGCCGTCGGTGAACCAGACAAAGTCCGCTTGGGCATCTTTGTTCATTTTAAGTTTAATCTCCGTCCAAGCATCCGGAGCGAGGGTGAAGATTTTTTCGTGAGCTTGAGTTGTTATCATGGCGGGGGGCGGTGTTTCTTGTACAACAGGTTCGGTGGTTGTCGGTGTTATTGGCGTAGGGTTGACGGCGGCGGCGCGTTCTTTTTCTGCTTCCGCTGCTGCGTCCTTGGTCAGAGAGGTTTTAATATCCCCCATCTTTTTTAGGCCAACCATTTTGCCAATCCCGGTCGGATCAATACCGTATTCGGCGGGCATGACCACGGTTACCAAAAGCACACCAGCGGCGAGCGCAGCCAAAATTGTCGATTTTATCAATTTACCCGTGGAGGGCAAATCTGCTTTCGCGGGCGGGTTTGAATTATACATGATACTTCCTTTTAAACTTGTTTAAGCTGGTGCGGCGACCAAAAGTCCGGTGATTTGATAGCCCATGAGCAAAAAACCGGCCATCATCAAAGCCGTGTTAACGCTATAGGCGCGGCGCATGAAACTGGTGGTTTTGCGCCAGTAATTCATGGCGATAAGAATCGCGACCAGAGCCAATATCTGACCAAGTTCTACCCCGACATTAAAGGCGATGAGATTGGCCAATAGGCCGTCTTTGGATATTTCGTAATCGAGAATTTTTGTGGCCAGACCAAAGCCGTGAAACAGGCCAAAAATAAATGTCGCCACTTTGGTATTGGGTTGAAACCCGAACCAGCGTTGATAAGCCCCCATATTATCCAGCGCCTTATAGACCACTGAAAACCCGATAATGGCGTCGATAATATAAGGGTTGAACCGGATTTCAAACAACACTCCGCCCAGTAAAGTGATGATATGACCAACGGCAAATAGGGTCACATATAAACTGACATCTTTGAGTTTGTACAAAAAGAACACAACCCCGAACAAAAACAACAAATGATCATAACCCGTCATCATATGTTTGGCACCGAGATAGAGGAAAGGAATAATTTGCACCCCGGATGTTTCGGCAATATAGCCTTTATCCCCTTGGGTAACCCCGTGGGCAAATGCATCTACGGCCAAGCCCCACATGATAGCTAGGCAGATTAAAAACCCGACCAGTAAAGTCCGTTTTTTATCGTTAAAAGACCAAATGGTGTTTGTAATCATAACAAGTGCCTAAAATATGAAATATAGGCATAGGGCACAAAGCACGTAGTTTCAATGTTGAAAGCAGGTTTGCTTGATATATGACCACACGGTGACTTGCACGTTCCCCGTACTCGTGCCAATAGGAACAAAATTTGTTTTGAGGATAATATGCCGTCTATTAAATACAGTGTTGTGGTTCCGGTTTATAACGAGGAAGAGAATGTCGGCCCTTTGTCGGGCGAAATCGCGGTCGCCATGAAGGGTATGCCTTACGAGATGATATTCGTAAACGACGCCAGCACAGACGGCACATTGGCCGCGCTGACGGCGCTCAAAGATACCCACAAAACCTTGCGCGTATTGAGCCACCGGGAAAACTCCGGCCAGAGTCGTTCAGTACGCTCAGGTGTGATGGCGGCCAAGGGGGATATTATCGCGACTTTGGACGGGGACGGGCAAAACGACCCTGCGGATGTGCCGGGTTTAATTGAAATAATGGTACGAGGAGACGCACCTGAAAATTTGGCACTGGTCGGCGGTCGCCGTGCTAAGCGCAAGGACACTTGGGCGAAGCGCGCCGCATCACGGTTCGGTAATGGTGTGCGCAAATGGCTATTAAAGGACGAGGCCGACGATACAGGCTGCGGGCTTAAAGTCTTTAAACGCGAAGCTTTTCTGCGCCTGCCATATTTTGACCATATCCACCGCTATATCCCGGCGCTCATGCTCCGCGAAGGCTATAGTATCGAGTTCTCGGATATATCCCACCGCAACCGCCAATTCGGTGTCTCTAAATACACAAATTTTGGGCGTCTTATCGTCTCTATCGCCGACCTTCGCGGTGTAATGTGGCTAAACCGCCGCTCCCGCAACCCCGGTGGGGTCGACGAAATTTAAGCATGCCCCGCTTTTGCAGAGAGAAACTCTGGCGTAATTCCAATTGCGGATAATGCCAGCTTCCATTTATGGCGGGGTTCGCCCGTGAAGATAATGTCTTCATCTGCTTCGGAGAAGACGGGGGCGACCAGCCAGCTATTACGCATTATCTCGGCTTCTAATTGCCCGCTTTGCCAGCCCGCATAGCCGAGCGCTAGCACGGCGCGTTTGGGGGCATTGGATTTTGTCAGGGCGCTTAGCACTGACTTTGACGTGGTGAGGGCGAGGGTGTCGCTGAGGGGCAGGCTGTTATTGGGGTCGGTAAAATCTCTTGAATGCAAGACAAATCCGCGCTCAGTTTCTACTGGGCCGCCGTAGAGAACTTGTGTATCTTCATTCGTGATCGGACCTTTGACGTTCAGGTGGGGGAGCATCGAGGATAATTTTAAATCTGGCTTGGGGCGGTTGATGATGATGCCCATAGCCTGTTCCGCATCGTGCACGCACATATAAATAACCGCGTTATGGAAACGTTTATCCATCATAGCCGGACTGGCAATAATAAGCTGCCCAGCTATATAGCCGTCGTCTTCACCAATTCCGTCAATTTTGCTCTGCGCGCTTATAACCATAATTCATGGTGCCGCTCCTACGGATGAAAAGCAAGCCCGAACCGTAAACAGAATCGGTCTTAATGCATCTTGAAAATTGTAAAATAATCCCTATATATTATGAAAGGAGAGAAAATATGGGAATCAAAATAGGGGATAAACTCCCCACAGCTACATTTATGCATATGGGTGAAAATGGGCCAGAGCCTATTACATCTGGGGATTTATTTGACGGCAAGCGCGTTGCGTTATTCGCAGTACCCGGCGCCTTCACACCAACATGTTCGGCCAAGCATTTGCCAGGGTATGTTGAAAATGCCGAGGCTCTTGCCGCTAAAGGGATTGACAAAATCGCCTGTTTGTCCGTGAACGATGTTTTCGTTATGGATGCATGGGGGCGTGAGCAAAATGTTGGCAAGGGCATTGACATGTTGGCTGACGGGAATTGTGATTTTACCGCAACCATAGGGCTTGAGCTGGATGGCACGGGTTTCGGCATGGGCAGGCGTTCGCAGCGCTATGCTATGATTGTCAATGACGGCGTGGTCGAAGCTTTGCACGTAGAAGACGGCGGCGAGTTCCGCGTTTCTGCGGCGGACTATATGCTGGAAAACATGTAACGCGCACACGCACAAATCAAATAACGAAATAAAAAGGAAATATCATGGATTCAGTAATTGTCATCGGCGTACTTGTCGTCTTAGCCTTAGCACTTCTCAAAATGATTGTGAAATTCGTGCCGCAAGGTATGGAATATACGATTGAAACATTTGGCCGCTATACCACAACGCTTAAGCCGGGTCTCGGCATTCTGCGCCCATTTATCGACAAAGTTGGCTACCGCATGAATATGCGTGAGCGGGTTATCGACATTCCGTCCCAAGACGTAATCTCCAAAGATAACGCCATGGTTACCGCTGATGCGGTCGTGTTTATACAGGTGATAGACGCCCGCCAAGCCGCATATGAAGTTAACAATCTTGATAATGCTATTATCAATCTATGTCTGACAAATGTGCGGACTGTGGTTGGCGCTATGGATTTGGACGAAGTCTTGTCCCAGCGTGATGTGATTAACGCGAAATTGCTTGGCGTTATTGACGCGGCAACTGATTCGTGGGGCGTGAAAGTCACCCGGATCGAGATTAAAGACTTATCCCCACCCCACGACATTACCCAAGCCATGAACAAACAAATGATTGCCGAGCGGCAAAAACGTGCGGAAATCCTCGAAGCCGAGGGCATGAAACAGTCCGCTATCTTGCGCGCCGAAGGTGAAAAAGAAGCTGCCGTGCGTGAAGCTGAGGGGCGTAAGCTAGCCGCTTATCTTGATGCGGATGCCCGTGAGAGGGAGGCCCTCGCCGAAGCGAAAGCCACAGAAATGGTCTCAACCGCTATCGCCAAGGGTGATGTTAATGCGGTTAATTACTTTATCGCTCAAGACTATGTGGCGGCCTTTAAAGCCTTGGCCACTTCCCCCAACCAAAGCACGGTTATCGTGCCAGCTGAGTTGTCGGGTCTGGCCTCTACGGTTGGTGGACTGTCGGCTTTGTTAGAAGCTGGTAAAGCCAAAAAGTAATTTAGATAAAGGGGAACACCATGGACAATTCACTAATACAATTATTGAGCGAAATGGGCGGGGTGCATTGGTTGATCCTTGCTTTTGGTCTATTGGTCGCAGAAGTACTTTCGGGTACTAGCTATCTGCTTTGGCCTGCGGCGGCAGCCTTTATTGTTGGCTTAGTTGCTTTCATTTTTCCTATTGGCCCGGAAATGCAATTCTTGCTGTTCGCTATTATCACAGTCGCCTTACTCTATGTCGGCCACAAATATGTCCGCCCGCGCGTGCAAGGCGGTGAACCGTCCGACCTCAATGACCGCGCCCGTTCCATGGTCGGGATGCGGGTCAAGGCGGTCGCAGACTTCGACACAGGCCGAGGCCGCGTCCACGTAGGCGACACCCAATGGCGTGCCGCTATGGAAGAAGGCGATGCAAAAGGCGGCGACGAACTGCGCGTGCTGTCAGTCAAAGGCACAACGTTGAAAGTGGAGCCGATTTAAGGTCGAGATATTGTTTTGAAAGTTAAGTGGAGAATTTTGGTGGTCGGAGTTATCAGTTTGTGCTTAATTTATTTTCTCTTTTATTCAAAATTTGCGCAAATTGATACCTGTTTAGATAGAGGTGAAGCTTGGGATTATAACAATAATATCTGCTCTTCGGAATGTGAAAAGTTGGCAACTGAATGGGATATGTCAAAGCAAATGTGCAAGTTGCCAAGATAGGTTAGGTCACCGGAACGAAATAGAGGCCAGAAACAGAAGTAATTCGGTTACTGTCATCTATGGACGCCTCCTTATTGCAAGTGTTATTTTGAATTAATTTGGCGGTGGGTTTGCGGTCCACCAAGAGGCATTTCCTGCGGTCATCTATCCGGCCTGTTTGTGCGGATTTATGTCCGCTGGCCCTAATGGAATGCGTGGGAGCGACGCCTTAACACCGTAACGAGCTTTAGCGCTCTGACAGTAACACAGGTTTGGCCGCTTCCGGTTTCCCTTTTGCCATTAATTCATCTTACCCTCGCAATTCGTGTGTGCCGCAATACGGCTCTATGTTTTTGTGCCGTGCTTTTATTAAACGGCTCTATATGTCTCTTTGCGTGTCAATAAAGCCCAAGCAATACGAGCAGTTTTGTTGGCCAAAGAGAGGTGGTCCTATAAATTCGGACCATGTGTTAAGGTGAATTGTACTTTAAAAAGGACGATTTACAATGACCAAGAGAAAACGCCATTCAGCAGAGTTTAAAGCCCGCGTGGCCTTGGATGCTATCCGAGAAGAACTGACGCTGGCCGAACTAAGTGCCAAGCACGGTGTCCACCCCAATATGATCAGCGCTTGGAAACGTGCCGCCATAAAAAATATGGCAGATGCCTTTAGCAAAAGAGGTAGCCAGCAAGGACAACCGAGTGAGGCAGAACTTGATAAGCTGTGAACGGCGGTGCAATATTCGTCCACTGTAGCGAGGGTATTGTGTCCTCGCGGGCGGCGTAAAAGTCGTCCACTTTAAGGTTTTTCTGTTTTAACGGGAGGACCGGGAGATTTTCACAGTGGATA
>JAKIUV010000105.1 GCA_021647375.1 Robiginitomaculum sp. | reverse complement strand
AACAAAGGTAAGAAAGAAACTAATGTGATAAAGGGGCCAATTGGCCCCTTTATCACATCATTTAAGCACAGCGTACTGGTAGACTTTTACGCCGCCACATGGCCTGATTTTACTCCGCCCTTGACACCATTAATGGGATACAGACAGATTTGCTAAAAAATGACCTCTTGGACTTCTATGATTGTCAAAAAAGAAATCTGTAGCAAACGCAGGGTGGATTAGATTACGGTAATGGTATGGATACCTCTGTTCAGCATCATAATGTGCTATAATGGTTTGTTATGGTTTTACTCACTGATTTTCTGGTTTAATCCCGACAAATTTCTCTGCGCAATAGTCTTGTAAATATTTGGCTTGGGCGCCTAAATCGCCTTGTAGTTCGTCCAATTGTACAAGCTTATCAATGATAATCCTCTTGTCCGGGGCGTGAATGCCGACGACCAATATCGGGATGTTGGCACCGTGGGCTATGCGCAAGAAACCGGTTTTCCATTTATCTATTTTAGAGCGCGTGCCTTCTGGTGACATGCCGAGCCAGACATTTTCCTCTGTGTTAATCCAGTCTATTGTTTGTTCCAGAATATCTGTTTTTTCCGACCTATAAACCGGGACACCACCCGTCCATTTTAGCAGGCTGCGAAACGGCCATTTGTTTATTTCGCTTTTCATGAGGTAGCGCACCCGCAGCCCCATATAAAACTTGGCGGCCATGGCAATGATATAGTCCCAATTAGAGGTATGGGGCGCGACGATAACCATGAGTTTTCTCTCGTCGGGCAATGTTCCGACTATTGACCAACCAAAGAGTTTGAGAAGCGCCCAGCCGACGGCGTGGCTAATCAGGCCGCCTTGACGGGGCATGGTCTTTGATTGGATGTCTTTACGTCTCATTACGGCATTATTGGAAAAAACCGCATAATTTCAAGTATGAATTACAAACTGATAAACAAACCCGCGCCGACGGCGTTGGGCAGAAGAGCCGTAATCTCTTGTTCGCCGCTGTCGGGCGGCATGTCTATGATGGCGGCATTGACGGCGGCGGCGAGGTTTTTGCCATTTCGCAGGGCGGTTATAAAGCTATGCTCCGCTGGTTCCAACGCCCGGTAATTTACCATATTTTCATAGCGCCAGACAAGCACATATTGCTTTTGTTTCTCCAGCTCTGTCCCTGCCTTAACGGCTTTCTCATCGCGGATATTTGACCAAATATCAAACACTGGCCATTTTAGCGCAATCAGCGCTACGCCGGGTGCCAAGGTCAGTTTCACCTGTTCAAGGTTTGTGCCTTGCTCTGCCAATTTGGCCAAGTCCTCGATTGCTAGCAGTTCCGCATCCGCCGCTAAATGCGCCAAAGTCCATGCGCGGTCTAGGTGGCAGATGTCGCTGAGATAGGGCAAGCGGTGATCAATTTTATGCTTGTCAACAATTCTAACAAAATCTGCGCCGTAATTATTCAGTGACCTTTGCCGCGCCGGATATTTTTCAATATAGGCATGGACTAGCTTCAAGAAGAAGTCCTCGCCGACAATATCCAGAACCGACATATAATTGGCCGCCAGCACATCATATAATGCCGAGACCGAATTATTGCGGTAAACACTGACAAATTCCGCGTCAAAGCCCGAAGTTTTATCCCGCGCTAACGCCTGTGGATCACTACCGTCGACCACCTTGGCCATAGCTTGCATATACGCCTTCATGCTGGCATCTCTGCTTTGGCTATTTGCTTTACAGGCTCTAGGCCAAGCGCCCGGCTGGCGCGGGCATGTTCGCCCAACATAACATCAAATTCCGGAATATTACCGTCCCGCTCCAACAATATAGGGCGCGGCCCCAAATGGTCTATAGCCACGTCCAGCAAGTCCCAGACAGAGTCAGCGACCGGGGCGGAATGGGTATCAATGAGCAGATCATTGCCGCGAATGAGGTCCGCCTCATGACCCGCAATATGAATTTCCCCGACCAGTTCAGGAGATATAGCTCTCACATACGCCGCCGCATCAATGCCCGTATTAACCGAGCTGATATATATATTGTTCACATCCATCAACAAACCACAGCCTGCGCGTTTAGCGATTTCACACAGAAATTCCGGCTCATCCAGTTCGGTGGTTGCCCGCATATAATTGGTCGGGTTTTCGATGAGGATTTGTCGGCCTATACCGTTTTGAAATTCATCAATCCGCGCCACCATATGATCTTGGACTTGGCGGGTACGGGGGAGAGGCAGAAGGTCGGCGAAAAACCGACCTTCAAAACTGGACCATGTGGCATGCTCTGAAACCTGCGCCGGGTTAAACCGATCTATCAGGGATTTCAAAGCCGCCATATGGTCTTTATCAAATGGGTCTAGCCCGCCCAAAGACGCGCCGACCCCGTGAAAGCTTACGGAGAATTTTTGCGCAAACTCCGAAAGCCAAGCCAAACGCGGCCCACCCTCGACCATATAATTTTCGGGGTGGACCTCATACCAGATGTCCTTGTTGGAAAGTTCAAGTGCTTCCGAATAAAAATCCGGCTTAAGCCCCATTCCTGCCAGATGAGGTAGTCTCGAAAGGCAAGGTAAAACTGGCAGTTTTGGCATTAGACTTTCTTATCTTATGTGCCGCTTTAGGCACCAGAGTTATTTAGGCGTAAGCGAACCGTTACCAGCAGGTGTCACAATCGACGAACAACTACCTTTGGGTACATATACCCATGCATCGCCCTGCCAATCAACCGTTGCATTGCCTTTACAGGTAATACCTGCACCAGATTTGCAGTCGGACTTAGCCATTTTCTTACCTTTACAGCTTGTTCCGGCTCCGGCTTTGCAATCCGCCTTAGCCATCTTGTCGCCTTTACAGCTCATGCCTGCACCAGCTTTACAATCGGCCTTAGCCATCTTATCGCCCTTGCAACTCGACCCGGCACCTGCTTTACAATCCGACTTCGCGCCTTTACAGCTTGTTCCAGCTCCGGCCTTGCAATCATGCTTGGCCGCTTTATCGCCCTTGCAACTCGTACCAGCTCCGGCTTTACAATCGTGCTTGGCCGCCTTATCGCCTTTACAGCTTGTACCAGCCCCAGCTTTACAATCCGCCTTAGCCGTTTTGGCGCCTTTGCAACTTGTTCCTGACGCGGCACCGCAATCATTCGCGCCTTTTAGGGACACGCCGTAGCATTTTTCCCGGTCGGCTTTGGCGAGACTGCCACCGCCTACCCATTTAGAAAATGCAGACTTAACGGCTGTTGGTGCAGATTGTTCGATTGATAGACCCGCGCTCGGCCCTGCGGGTGTGGTTGAACACCCTACGCCGGCTGCTAAAATTGCGCCGACGGCTAGTGTTTTAGATATTTTGAAATGTGCTGACATGTGTTCCTCCTATTCAGCTAATTGACCTTTTGCAGGTTTCTGCGGTTATCGCTGTAGCTTCGTGATTGCTAAAGACTAACCGACTGTCAGGATAATTCACATGAAATAATATCACGTTATTGTGAGAAAATACGGAAAATTCCCGGCGCCGATTTTTTATATTTTTAGCGTGCAGTGAGCGAACCTTTACCCTTTGGCGTAATGATGAGCGTACAACTACCTTTTGGTACATAGGTCCAGGCACCGCCTTGGAAATCGGATGTTGACGAGCCTTGACAGCTGATACCAGCACCAGCCGCACAATCATTATGACCCGACAGCGCAACGCCGTAGCATTTTTCTTTGTTTGCTTTTCCTTTAATACGCTTCCCGTCCATCCAGCTTTTGAAAGCTTGTTGGACGTCCGCAGGCGCTGCACTGTCAAGACGGATTTGGGAATTAGGCTTGGCCAGTGCCGAAGTACCGACTGCCGAAATACCGACGGATGCGGCAAGCAAAGTACCAATGGTAAGGGCTTTAGTGATTTTTTGGGGGGCAGACATAGTGTAACTCCAATTATATTCATTTAGGCAGGCGACCATTCGCCTCCCCAGCTTGTTAGCATAACCTATCATAACACAGGGTGACAATATACTCCCACGAGGTCACTTGAATGTGAGCAAGGCGTTAATCTTACTCTATACTGCCATAATATTAACCATATTATACCGTCTTATCGCCATTTTCCCGCCCCAATGCCGCCTAAACATCCCCGTTCAAGCTTATGGCACATAAATGGAGGATAATATGCACACACCAACAAAATATATCGGCATGGCAAAATATATCACTGGGGCGGCATTTGCCTTAATGCTCTCGTCTTGCGCAACCACGACACAGATGACATCCGGCTCGGATTACTTGGCACGTTACCAAAAAACTGCCAACACCAACACGGTGGGAGACCTGAACAACAACCTAAACACTGATTTGGCCAATAATCTAAATTCTCAAATCCGCGACATTGCAGCAATAGAGCCTGACTTGCGCTTTCCGGCTCGCATCGGTTTGGCACGCATAGAGCACGGGCAATTAACCAGTGGCCCCATAGACGAAATGCAGGCTTGGGGAGATTTGGCCGAAAAACTCGGCCCGCCTTACGGCGAATTTATCCCCGTCAGCCCGTTCATAGCCGCTATGGTACGTCCGCAACCCAATACAAAACAAGCAATGTTTAATGCTGGGAATGTCACATCTGTCATTGCAGACATCCGCCGCGCTTCGGCCAGGCAACATCTGGATTATGTGCTGGCCTATGAGGTAACGCAAAACACATCCGACGAGAGCAACGGGCTTTCATTGGCTAATCTAACGGTTTTAGGTATGTATATCATTCCGTCCAGAAATGTTAAAATCAACAGTACGGCGAGCGCCATTCTTATTGATGTGCGCAACGGCTATCCATACGGCACAGCATCTGCCATTGCTACGGACAAACAAATGCGCACCTTTATTGGTTCAGGAAATGCGCGCCGCAAAGCAAAAGACAAAAACTATTTACTCGCGGTTGAAAACCTAACAGGTGAAGTTGAAACCATGATGAAAGATTTGTGGGTCTTACAAAGCAAGCAATAACATCTTCGTCCTTGTCGGTTTTTATGGCCTCCCTATCGGGTGGCCATATTTTTTGCCTTATTTCAAACTTCCGCCGTAATTGCGCGCGGCTCCGTCACAATTGCGCGTATAAATCTTGAAATCAGCACAGTCTTAGCAAATTCGCGCCCTATTGCCCCTCCATATAACAATTATTGAAAACAAACACACCTGGAGGGTAACACAATGATGAAACTTTTAACCGCAACCGCCTTAACCGCCGTCGCTGTCTTGGCAAATGCCAACGCAAATGCGCTTAGCCAAATGACCAATGAATTGAAGGCAGCGCAAGAGGCTTCTTTAAGCGCACCATTTGAAGCCAAGACCATTGCGCCGACCATTAACATCGCCAGCACAATCGGTATTGCCCGTCTCGACAAAGGCCGCTTGATTTATGCCCCGGTTGTCGAGTTACGCGATTGGGCTTTCCTCGATAAACGCTCTGGTGCCACATTCGCCCCCGTTAGCCCGGCTGCCCTGATTAAAAACATCCCGGAAGTGCCCATGATGGGCGGACGGGATAGCGATAACAAGCTCGACGAAATACGCCTGACGGCTTCTGATCTCGGCATGGATTATGTGCTGATTTACGGCATGGGCAAAGACGCCCAATGGGGTAGTTTTGCCGGCAAAGCCATGGCCAATACCGGGTTTATTATAGACGGCGACGAAATTTCACCGCGCGCGCCAGCCAAGGCTATGTTGGTCGATACTTATACGGGCAAAGTTTACGGTACGGTCACATCGGACGAAATCGAATTTGGAGTCGGCGATTTGACCGATAAAGTCGAAGCCTTGATCAACACCCTAACCGCTGAGCGTTCTGCAAAAACGGCTTAGCACTTCACCACCTCTTGTCTGGTGGGGCAACACGCAGGCGACCAGCCTCCCTCCCCCTAACTGGTCGCCTGTGTGATTATCAGGAAACACAAGAATTGCTATAAGTGGGTGAGTTAGAGCCTGTGTATTTTGGATGTAAAAACAGTCATGATAAGCTCCGGGTAATGTGGCTGGGAACCGGGATTGGGTGGTCCAAAAGTATCTGGGCGTAACATTTCCCCTGGGGGTCATTGCGCAAGCTGGCCATTCCGCCGCCGCCGAGAACATCGTGCAGAAGAAAGTTAAGCGCGTTCAGCCCCGGCATGAGAAACCGCTCGACTTCACCCTCCAAGAAATGTTCAAAGCGTTTGGCCACAACCTCTTCCGTAAGAGCAGCCGCGATATAAGGCAGGTATTCGGGCTGGCGGGCAATAATGCCGATATTGGCCTTGTCGCCCTTATCTCCGCTACGCCCCCAAGCCAGTGTCACCAAAGGCACATTGACCATTTCGCCAGCAGACGGTTTGGGTAAAGCCGCAAAGGATTTTGGGCGCTCTATAGACGCCAGATCAAAGACTTGCCCTCCGGCTATTTGAGCGCTGGATATTTCGCCGTCCATATCAACCGATATAGCAATATCTGTTTTGGGGATTTCGCACGAAAACAAACGCACGACCGGAGAAGGTTTTGGCCGCCCCCCGCCCAGCCCGGACAAGCCTGCGGGCGTGGCCAGAGCCATGCCGGTGATTTCCTTGAACAACAAATTGATCGCTTTTTGGTCTTGATGCTTGAAGGCAAATTTACCGACAACCTCCCGCGCCCCCTTAGAGATTTTCGCCGCGCTTCCGTACTGGCATTCCGTACCCAAAATTTCCAGGCTAATCTCTGTATAGTCCGGTGCGCCCATTGCACGGAGTTTCCCCCGCGCTCGCGCCAAAGCCGCATCTGTGAACACTTTGATCTTATCATCGGCCTCGAAACCCGTGAAGTTTAACGACAATAACCCGCGAAACCCGTCCAGATAGGTGATGCTGGCTTTGTAGGTGTCCGGCGCAGCATAGCCAGTAGCCCCGTGAACGTGAACGCGGTCTTTTGCTATACCTTCAAGCTTTACCCCAGAAAAATCACACACAACATCGGGCAATATATAAGCTTGTGGGTCACCGATTTCGTAGACAATTTGTTCGGACACGGTGCCAACGCTGACCATGCCGCCCGTCCCTTCGGGCTTGGTACATATGAATGTACCGCCTGCGTCGATCTCAACGATTGGGTAGCCAATCCCGGCTAGGTTTTTGGCCACTTCGCGCCAGTCGGTGAAATTGCCAACCGTGGCTTGCGGCCCGCATTCGAGCACATGACC
>JAKIUV010000104.1 GCA_021647375.1 Robiginitomaculum sp. | reverse complement strand
GCGGCCGCATATCCGATACCGCGCGACGCGCCTGTGACCAATGTCACGCGACCTTTAAGGAGTTTGTCTGTCATATTTTAGGCCACATCTACGAGGAAAGAAAGTTGCGGGTTTTCACCAGAGTTTTTACGTTCATTGTCAACCAGTGAAGTCGGGTATTCCCCCGTAAAACAGTGATCCGAAAACTGTGGATATTCATCATTACGGGTCAAATCACCAATGGCACTATAGAGACCCTCTATGGACAAAAACCCGAGACTATCAGCACCCAGCAATTCGCGCATACCCTCTAGGTCATAATTGGCGGCCAGTAATTTATCCGTGCTGGGCATGTCGACGCCGTAGAAATCCGGGTGGCGAATTTCAGGTGATGCCGAGCGGAAATGCACTTCGGCGGCTCCGGCATCCCGTATCATACGCACGATTTTAGTCGATGTTGTCCCACGCACAATACTGTCGTCCACCAGCAAGACTTTCTTGCCCTTAATCAGGGTGTGGTTGGCAGAATGTTTTAGCCGGACGCCAATATCGCGGATGGCCTGGGTTGGCTGGATAAATGTCCGGCCTACATAATGGTTGCGGATAATCCCAAGCTCAAAGGGGATGCTGGCCGCCTGGGCAAAGCCGAGCGCAGCCGGTACGCCGCTATCGGGTACGGGGATGATCAAATCAACATCAGCCGGGCATTCTTTGGCAAGGCGCATCCCCATACGTTTGCGAACTTCATAGACACTTTGGCCGCCGACAATGCTGTCGGGGCGAGCGAAATAGACAAATTCAAACACGCAAGGCCGCTTGGGCACTTTGGGGAAAGCGCGGATAAATTCGATTTTATTTTTTGCGCCGTCCTTGGTAATAACCACAACTTCGCCCGGCTCAATTTCGCGGACAAGCTCTGCATCTATCATATCCAGTGCGCAGGTCTCGGACGCCAATATATAGGCATCCCCTTTTTTGCCCAGCACGAGGGGACGAATACCCAGCCGGTCGCGGGCGCCGATAAGCTTTTTATTGGTGATACCAACAAATGCAAAACCACCATCAATTTGCCGTAGCGCGTCGATAAACCGGTCTATGAAAGATGTGCGCCGGGAACGTGATACAAGATGTAAGACGACCTCGGTGTCGCTGGTGGATTGGAAAATAGCACCATCATGTACCAATTGTTCACGCAGCAAATACGCATTGGTCAAATGACCATTATGGGCAATGGCAAGCCCGCCGCTATCCATTTCAGCAAATAAAGGCTGGGTGTTGCGCAGCAAGGTTTGCCCGGCGGTGGAATAACGGTTATGGCCAATCGCCACATGACCCGGCAAGCGTTGGCGCAAATCTTTGCCCGTAAAGTTTTCCCCGACCAAGCCGAGATGGCGCTCCGAGTGGAATTTACCGTCAAAGCTGGCAATCCCGCAGGCCTCTTGACCCCGGTGTTGGAGCGCATGTAGACCGAGCGTGGTAACCGCTGCGGCGTCTTCCACCCCGTAAATCCCGAACACACCGCATTCTTCACGGATTTTCGGGGACATATTCAGATGCTTAATCTCGAAGTCTTTCGGCGTTATATGGGTGGGCATTTGTAGCTCTTTCAGTGTACGCATTGTGGTTCTTGCTTAAGGTCTCTTTAGGGAGCCTCTTGGGGAATATCGGGCAGTATATCTGATTCTTTTCCCTTCGTCTGTATATCTTCGGCAATTTCTTTGGCGCGAGCAAATGGCAGGTTTTGCAGGGTGTCAGAGACTTGGCGCAAAATTGGGTAGGTTTTTGCCGTACTCATCCATTCAGCAGGTTCGCCGTCTTTTGCAGACTTGGATATAACCAGTACAAATAGTGAAGCTAGGACTAACCCGCGTGCCAAACCGAAGCCAAGCCCCAGTAACCGATCGAAAAATGGGGGTTTCTGCCCGCGAATAGTTTTTGCCCAGCCCCGCATTAAAAAGCTGGAAACAAGATAAATAAGACCAAATACGCCGAGCAATAAAGCGCCGTCTGCTAACCATGCAGGCTTAATAAAACTTTGCACATTGATCTGGTAACGACCAAAGACAAATAAGGCTCCAACCACCCCAACCAACAAAGCAATAATGGAAATTAACTCGCGCGAAACACCGCGCGCAAAGGCCAAAATACCTGAAAATCCAAGAATGATAAAAACGACAACGTCAAAACCGCCGAATGATGTGCCTGCTATTTCCATATCTTATCCCCAGATAAAACGTTATGGGGACACCCATATGGGAATCGTCACCCGTCAGATAGGGCTTCTACACGGCTTATCAGGTCAGGCAAAGTACTGATTTCAATAATCGGCAGTTGATCTGGTGATGCATCTTTCTTGGTGGACTTGTTTTGCGGGGCAATGGCGCGTTTAAAGCCAAGCTTGGCCGCCTCTTTGAGCCTTGCATCCGTGCGCGAAGCCTGACGCACATCGCCGGAAAGACTAATCTCTCCGAAAACAACGCAGTCCGCTGGCAATGGTATATCAAACACTGATGATGCCAGTGCCGCCGCCACGGCTAAATCTGCGGCTGGTTCATTGATTTTGAGACCACCCGCTACATTAAGATAGACATCCTTGCCGCCAAAACTAACCCCACAACGGGCTTCCAGCACGGCAAGCACCATAGCCAACCGCCCGCTATCCCAGCCAACAACGGCGCGGCGCGGCGTGCCGAAAGCGGCTGGCGCCACCAAAGCCTGAATTTCTGTCAGCACAGGCCGAGTTCCCTCAAGCCCGGCAAATACGGCAGCACCGGAAGCCGCCTCACCGCGCCCGTCCAAAAATAATGCGGACGGATTTTCCACTTCCACAAGTCCCGCCCCCCCCATTTCAAACACACCGATTTCGTCGGTCGGACCAAAGCGGTTTTTATGGGCGCGTAATATGCGAAACTGGTTAGCACGGTCACCCTCAAAATACAAAACCGCATCGACCATATGTTCGACCACGCGCGGCCCGGCTATTTGCCCGTCCTTGGTCACATGCCCCACCAACAAAACAACGGCTCCAGACTTTTTGGCATAGCGGGTCAATTCTTGGGAACAAGCCCGTACCTGCGCCACTGTGCCCGGTGCCGCGCCAAGTTGATCCGTCCACATGGTCTGTATAGAATCGATAATAATTACGTCCGGTTTTTCCACCATCAAACCGTCTATTATAGGGCCAATTGATGTCTCGGCAGCCAAATAGACAGGGGCGTCCGAAAGACCGAGCCGTTTCGCCCGGCGTTTAACTTGTGCGGTAGATTCTTCACCTGAAATATAAGCCGCCTTGCAGTTGGCTTTCGCCATAAACCCTGCGACTTGTAGTAAGAGCGTAGATTTACCAATCCCCGGATCCCCGCCTATGAGCAGTGCTGAGCCAGGGACAAAACCGCCGCCCGTGACCCGGTTAAGCTCATCAATGCCAGTATTAAGCCGTGGCAGTTCTTCGATCTCGCTATCCAGTTCGACAAAAGCTATTGCCCGGCTTTTGCGCCGCCGCCCAGACTTCGGCGCATTTTGCGCTGGAACTTCCTCGACCAATGTATTCCACTCCCCACAAGCATCACAGCGCCCGGCCCATTTACCGTGGACACTGCCGCAAGATTGGCAAACAAAAATATTAACGGCTTTACCCATGCTCTATACTCCAAATTTATAGAACATAATAAGAACACAATCTCAACTGTCAACTGTGTTTATGCAATGTTCCGAAAAAGTCACGAGTGCAAACACGCCATCAAGCTTGTGACTTATTTGGCACAGTATGCACTTTTTTTCATAACAAGACAGACAAGGCTTTGCGCTTTAGTTAATTATCGCATAACGTCTATACAGAATTATATATATAAACCAACAAACCAACAAAAAGGGGACCTTTATGTTCAATAAGAAACTAGGACTACTCGCTTCAACCGCATTCGTAGCAAGTGTAGCTTTTTCAGGCGCAGCAAATGCGCAGATAAAAGACGAGATTATCGTCACCGCGACCAAGCGCCAGCAAACACTGCAAGAAACACCTGTTACCGTTTCCGTTACGTCTGCTGATACACTTGAAAAAGCGCAAATTCTTGACATAACCGATTTGCAATCCGTAGTCCCCTCATTACGTGTTGGACAATTACAGTCTTCCAAAAACACCAATTTCCGCATTCGCGGCTTTGGTAATGGTGCCAACAATGCAGGTATTGAACCTTCCGTTGGTGTGTTTATCGACGGTGTTTACCGCTCACGTTCAGCCGCGCAAATTGGCGACCTCCCTAAACTAGAGCGCGTTGAAGTGCTGTCCGGGCCGCAATCAACACTGTTTGGTAAAAACGCATCTGCGGGTGTAATCAGCGTTGTGACGGCGAAACCATCTTTCCAAACCCAAGGTTATCTTGAAGGTGGTGTTGGCAATTTCAACCAACGCGTCTTCAGAGCCTATGCGACGGGCGGTTTGTCTGATACGATTGCAGTAAGCCTCGGGGGATCTGTAAACAAACGCGACGGTTATGCGCCGAGCGCTGTTGGTTTGGAAGCCAATAATAGCCGGGATCGTTTAAGTTTGCGCGGTCAGCTCTTGTTCGAACCGCGCGATGATATTTCCATGCGTTTTATCCTTGACCATAGCAAAATCGATGAAATATGTTGCTCTGTCACCAACTTTGTAAATGGCCCTACGGCTGGTGCAATCCAAGCACTTGGCGGGCAGCTGGCCGACCCGAATGATCCATTTGCTTACATCAATTATCAAAATAGCAATAGCGTGAATGATGTTAAGGATACTGGAATTTCTGCGCATATCGATGTTGATTTTGACACATTTTCTTTCACATCTATTAGTTCATTCCGCGCTAATGATGCCAGAAACAACTATGACGCTGACTACACAACAGCAGATATTTTAGTCGTAGATGACAATGTCGACATTAAAACCTTTACACAAGAAATTCGCCTAACATCTACTGGCGACAACAAGGTCGACTGGATGCTTGGCGGCTTTTACTTTAATGAAGCTATCGAGCAAAATAGCGGGCTAGATGTCGGCGGTGATTTCCGTAATTATATTGATATACTGGCTGGCAGCCCGGCTCTATTAGGCACTATCGAGTTAACCAACGGCTTTGCTCCTGGTACATTCCTCAGTGCAGACGGTGATACGCAAGAGTTTTTCACCCAAGACAATACTGCCTATTCAGCATTTGCGACTGTGGATTTTCATGCTAGCGATAAATTGACCGTAACTGGCGGTGTCAACTTCACCAAAGATAAAAAATCAGTCACAGGCAGAACCGTCAATAACGAGATATTCTCGTCCCTTGACCTCAACACTGTCAACGGTATCGATTTACTTGCCCAAGGAGCCATAGCGGGCGCTTTTGGTAATGCGAACGACCCTATTTTCCAAGCTTTCCAAGCTGCATTTGGCGTACCTCTGAATGCAGGTACGCAAGCGTTTATCGCTGGCGGTGGTGCGGGCGCAGCTGCACAACAAGGTTATTTGCTCGGCTTTGTTCCGGCAATCGAAGGTCAGGTTAGAGGCGGATTGCGGGGCTTGCAATTCTTGCCGCAATTCCTCGCCTTTGGCAACTCGGTTGAAGATGGCCGCTCTAATGACGAGCAGGTCACTTGGACGGCTCGCTTAGCTTATGAAGTTAATGACAATATCAATGTCTATGCCAGTGCAGCTACGGGCTTCAAGTCTACATCATGGAATTTGTCGCGAGATTCACGTCCAGACCTTGCTGGTCGCGTGCTACCTGGCGGCGGACCACAAACACCAACTAACAATGTCTTTATTGACCAAGGCCTCACCCGGACCAACCAGACCTACGGAACACGTTTTGCTGGCCCAGAAGATGCTATGGTATACGAAATCGGTGTGAAAGCCCGCTTCGATAAAGGTGCTATTAATGTCGCTATCTTCGACCAAAGCATTGATGGATTTCAGTCTAATACATTCATCGGCACAGGTTTTGTTCTAGCCAATGCGGGTAAACAAAGCACAAAAGGTGTTGAATTTGATGCTTCATATTATCCAGTAGACGCATTGAAACTTACCTTAGCAGGTATTTATTTGGATGCGGTATATGATAGTTTTGTCAATGCACCTGGAGCTAATGGTACGGTTGTTGATCGTTCTGGTCAAAAAGTGGCCGGCATTCCAGAATTTGGTTTCTCCACCTCAGCGACTTACACGCACGACTTTGGCGGCGGGACAACCGGATATATCCGTGGTGACTATCAGTATGAAAGCACCGTGGACATTGTGGAAATTCTCGGCGTGGAAGCCAAATCCAGCTATCTCAATGGCTCGCTTGGCGTTAAACTTGATAACGGCTTTGGTATACAAGTTTGGGGTCGCAATATACTCGGTCACGAAACCTATATCAGCGCCTTCCCTGGTGTTGTTCAACAAGGCACCATCAATGCCTACCCTGTTGCACCAGCAACTTACGGCGTATTGCTCCGTAAAGAGTTTTAATTTACAGACTAAACCAACTTATGGTGTGATCTTACGCTCGTCGTAAAATCACATCCTAGGGGGAGGAAAAGACGGCTCAGAGGCAACTCGGCGAGCCGTCTTTTTTCGTTTTGGGCTTCTAATTAATGTAATTCTCCACAAACATGAACGCAACATAACAGCTATGCGCCCATAGCGCTTCCCTCATTTGTATTCTGTACGATACTCCTTATATGTAATATGTAACCAGTAAGAGGATTTCCAACATGATCGTTAAAATGATGAAAAGTAAGCTGCACCGTGCCACCGTCACTCAGGCGGATTTGCACTATGAAGGCTCTATTTCTATTGATACGGACTTGCTCGAACGCGCAGACATTCTTCCCAATGAGCAAGTGGACATCCTCAACATCACCAACGGCGAGCGCTTTACCACCTACGCCATTGAAGCACCGCGTGGTTCCAAAACCTTTGGCCTGAACGGTGCCGCCGCTAGGCGTGTACAAGTCGGTGACCAAATCATCGTTGTCACCTATTGCGATATGGAACGCGAAAAAGCCCGCAATTACGCCCCGATCGTAGTGTTGCTAGACAAAGACAATGAGATTGTGAAACGTCCGCATTAGAGTTTGGCTTGTAGGGTGCATAGAGCCTTTTCGGCGAAATGTACCATGAAGTGATTGCCAAGGGTGCATTTGACCATAGGGAATGCCATCTTGGTGCGCAAAAGGCTCTATGCACCCTACAATTCTACACCCCCTACTCAATCATACAGTCGTACAGAACGGGAATTATGTCTAGGTGTTCGGTAGCATTTGCGTAGCTTTGCCTTGTACATATTTACATCTACCATGTAGCTAGCTTTTAGGTTTGTCCGGTTTTCATAGCACATTGATTGTCCGCTTTGATTGTTGCTGAACTGTGGATATGTGGTCAAGGGCTACTTGGCCCTTGTCCCTCATATCCACAGATTTTCGG
>JAKIUV010000103.1 GCA_021647375.1 Robiginitomaculum sp. | reverse complement strand
ACGTCCGGTATTTGCGCGGGCTTGCTTCCCCCTCCGCCCCTAAGAAGGGGCACCTCCCCCACTAAAGTGGGGTGAGGATGAGATATTTAAAATAATCTCAATCAAATACATCCGCCTGCCTGTCACCATGGATAAGTTTTTTCTTTGGAGACAAAATGGTTGGCCAAAACTCGTCACACTTTAGGGTCTTTACTGTGTTTGGTGAGTTTTTTAACACCTAAATTTGATATTGCCAAGATAGCGTATCCGGCTATTCGCTCGCGCGGGACGGGGCCGATGACAGCGTCCGGTGTTGATTTGGGATTGTCGCCTGCAAAATAATAGCGCCCGTCTTCAATCCGCTCCAGCCGTTTTACAATCTGGCCTAAATCGGAATGGTTGACCACATAAATAAACCCCGACTGCAAGAGCCGGGGTTTTATCGTGACAATATAATCGCCGCCGCTAAGCGTTGGCGACATGCTGTCACCGACGACTTTGACAAGTCGGATCATTTACAGGTCTGGATAAACCACTTCTAGGCCGGGCGCGTATGGTGCCGTAACCCGTTTGGTTTTTACATCTTTCATCTTCCAGAACATTTCCGCAAAATCATTGACCAACTCGACCAGAGCCAGTCCGTCTTCGCGGTGCAGGTCTTGTTTGCATTTACTGGCTTTCATCATGATATTATGAGCAAGCTCGCTGGCTTGATCCTTTAAGATGTCGCCTTTGATGAAATCGCCCCAGATGATGCGAACCTCGGCCTTAACCTTTTCGGCCTGCTTTTCTTTTTCAGCTGTATTACGGGCAATCTGCATGGCCGTTGTGACATTCATGTCCTTGGTATCAATGGCCAACAAGATGTCCATTTGGCGGACAACAGACAATGCATGGTAGAGCGCGGGCTGAGGGTCGTAAATACCGCACGGAATATCGCAATGTGCAGAAGCCGTGTCGATCTTGTCGTCAAATTTTGAGATTAATGTGTGTAACATATAAAAACCTATGTGCGTTTTAATTTAACAATGAGCGCAATAATGGCTACACTGCCAACAACTGCCAATGCAGCATGGGTTGGGCTAGTGAGCCAATGCAGAACCGTTGTCAAGAACGAAGCCTCATGCGGCCCCGCATGGGCGAATGCTGGCACGGCACCAAGAGTTGCGGTTGTTGCGGTAATGATAGATGCTTTAAAAAGTTTCATGTAGAGTTCTCCTATTTGGTTTCTGTTAATAGTATAGGCGCAGATTTACGGCAAAGACAAATATAATCGCCCACTTGTCGTCACAAATGTCCATAGAGTAGTCTATTATGATATAGCGAATCGCATGGAGGCACATATGAGCAAGCTAAAACAGTGGGTTGAGAGTATTGTACCGGATGCGCAGGCGGTATTTAGGCGGTTTCCGCTCGCTATAGTGCTGGCAGCCGCCCTAACAGGAGTGATTCTCACAGAGATGAATTTTGGCGGTCTGTCCAATGAAATGATGATGCGGCTCCTCGGCGGTATTGTCTTAGCCGCCTATGTGTCTGTGATATTAACCTTGTACGGTGAGGGTCAGAACAGGGAGAAGAAGGGCAAGACGGTGTCGATTGCTCTTAAGGTCGTCGTGGTCTTGTCGTGCTTGTTATTGGGATATTTTTTCAGGCAGATGGCATTTATCACGCCCGCCGCCATTGGTGCTAGCATATTATTCCTGGGCAATGCACCATTTTGGCGAAGGAAAAGGGATGATGTCGCGGTTTGGGACTTTACCCATAAACTATGGACTGCCGTGCTGTTTACGGTGGCAGGGTCTATTATATACGTTCTCGGAATATTGGCTATTACCGGGGCGCTTCGTTCATTGTTTGGCGTTGATATTCGCGGTCTTGTCGAAGATTGGATGTTGCCAATCGGGTTGGGTTTTCTGGCGCCTATGGCGTGGTTATCCATGTTGCCGCGCCACGACGACGAAGATAATGACAGCCTGCGCAATCCAGGCTTTATCTCCAAGGCAGTCGGGTTTCTCGGCGCGTGGATTTTGGCACCTTTGACGCTTATTTACGCCGCTATATTGCTGGCTTACGGTGTTAAAATAGTGCTGACGCAATCCGTACCCGACGGGGAGATTGCCGCATTGGTGACGCCGTTTCTTATCATTGGGGCGCTGACTTGGCTCATCCTTGACCCGCCATTTATCCAGAGAAAGCGGCTGGCGCGCTGGTATACCAAGCTTTGGTTCCCGCTCAGTATTCCTGCGGCGCTGTTGTTGGTCTATGCGGTCTTTGTGCGGATTGGCGAATATGGCTGGACTATTGAGCGTTATTTGCTGGTGCTGGCAGCCGTCTGGGCGCTTGGTATCGCGTGTTGGTTCATATTTCGAAGCGAAGCCAAGCGCGATATTCGCATCATTCCGGGATTTGCGGCCTTGCTTCTTGCGCTTGGCTCAATTGGGCCGTGGGGTGCGGATAGTGTGTCGACCTATAGCCAAACAGGCCGGCTTAAATCTGCGCTCGTCTCCAATGAAATGTTGAATGATGCAGGGCAATTAAAGCCGTTATCTAACCTAAATATCACGGATGATGCGCAAGCACTAAAAGCCAAGGGGGCTTTACAGTATTTAGTGCGCCATAAAAAGCAAAGGCCGATAATGAAATTCGTGCCCGACGCTGAAAAAGCTGAGTTTCGAACGGAAATGGCCAAAGGAAATTATTGGAATAATAGCTTTGTCAACAAACGGTTCGGCTTGAAGGGCGTGTCGAGAACAAATGCCTATGATCGTGATGACCGATTTGAATATAACCCATTTGCCCAACTACGACCGATTAAGGTGTCTGACTATGAATATGTCTCGCTACAGCTATTTCACAACATTTACCGGAAAAGCGCGCGGCAAAACAAAGATTATAAAATGGGTGATTATAGAGTGGAAACCACTAATGATACTGTGAAAGTATATAATGAAAACAATATTGTTGTTGCTGAGCAAGATATTTGGAAGTGGTTGCGGGAACAACCCGTCAATAGTGATGGTAATACGATTAATCTCGATCCGTATTTGGTTTTATATGATGAAATCGAGGTCAAAATCACACTGTATATCACCTACGCGTCCTATGAAAAAAAATCAGATAGTATTGATTTCAGATATGTGATTCTCGCAAAAGGAATTGAAGTTGATCCTTAAAATCAGATGGTGTGCGCCACTTTATTTTAACACCCCGCTAACCATAACCCGCTAGATTGCCGCCATGTCGCGTGTCCTAAAAAGAATCAGATTGTCTTGGCCGTTTATGGTTTTGTTGATCGCCTATGGCTATTTAGGGTATCACACATTGGGCGGCAGTCTTGGTGTTTTGAAATGGGCAGATTACTCCGAACGCAGCGAGAGTCTGAATGCTGAAATTACACGCTTGCAGGCCAAACGTGAAACCCTTGAACTACGGGCTTCGCAATTGCGGGCGTCTAATCTTGACCTAGACAGGTTAGACGAAGAAGCACGTCGCACGTTAAATGTTTCGGGTGCGAATGATATAGTTATTTGGCTTGACGAAACCCCCTAAAATATCGTTTATTGACTGGGTGAAGCCAACCCGTGCTTTCCTGTAATTCGTATATAAACTAAAGAGGTTTGATACTATGGCCACAAAACCCAAAACTAGCAAAAAAGAACTGCTACATTTATACCGCGAAATGCTTCTAATCCGCCGTTTCGAAGAAAAGGCCGGGCAGCTTTACGGCATGGGTTTGATTGCGGGCTTCTGCCATCTTTATATAGGCCAAGAAGCTGTGGTGACGGGGGTCAATGCGGCTATCAAAGAGGGTGACCAGATGATTACATCCTACCGCGACCACGGCCATATGCTGGCCTTGGGCATGAGTGCCAGCGGGGTTATGGCAGAACTGACCGGGCGTAGCGGCGGCTATTCGCGCGGCAAGGGTGGTTCTATGCACATGTTTAGCGTCGAGAAAAGTTTTTACGGCGGGCACGGTATTGTCGGGGCGCAAGTGCCTATCGGTGCCGGGCTTGGGCTGGCTAATAAATATCTCGATAACGGCAAAATCAGCACCGTATTTTTCGGCGACGGTGCCGCCAATCAAGGCCAGGTCTATGAAGCCCTGAACATGGCACAGCTCTGGAAGTTGCCGACATTGTTTATCATAGAAAATAACCAATACGCCATGGGGACAAGTATTTCGCGCTCCACAGCCCAAAAAGATTTGTACAAACGCGGGCTTAGTTTCGGCGTTAAAGGCGTGCAGGTCGACGGCATGGACGTATTGGCCGTGCGCGACGCCACCAAAAAAGCTGCCGCCCACGCCCGTTCTGGCAAAGGTCCGATGATTTTGGAGATGATGACCTATCGTTACCGTGGCCATTCTATGTCCGACCCGGCCAAATACCGCACCCGCGAAGAAGTCTCGGAAATGCGCGAAGAACACGACCCGATCGACATGGCCAAGAATAGACTGCTCAAGGAAAAATGGGCGGATTTAGATGCGCTCAAGGCTATCGACAAAGACATCAAAGCAATCGTCGCCGAAGCGGTAGAGTTTGCCAAAACCTCCCCAGAACCAGACCCGTCCGAGCTTTATACAGATGTGCTTTTGGAGGTGGACGCATGAGTATAGATATTCAAATGCCGGCGCTTAGCTCGACTTTCCTTTCCGCCCGCTCATACCCAGCTACGACTGGGTATCCACCGCATAAAGAGCGAGCAAAGCTCGCACATAATTGTTTAAACTGGATTCCCGCTTTCGCGGGAATGAGCGGTATCGTGGGGGGGCATAATGGCTATTGATATTCAAATGCCCGCCCTGTCACCGACCATGGAGGAGGGGACTTTGACTAAATGGCTGGTCAAGGAGGGGGACGCGGTAAAATCTGGCGACATGCTGGCGGAGATCGAGACCGACAAAGCCACTATGGAAGTTGAGGCCATTGACGAGGGAGTGGTTGGCAAGATTCTGGTGGCTGAGGGCACACAGAATGTAGCGGTTGGCACGGTTATTTTGCAATTGCTTGAAGACGGTGAGGGGGTTGAAGTGCTTTTTGCGCCCAAAGAAATATCGAGTGAGACTGCTACTACACCGCCTACACCTGCGCCAGAACCTGTTGCAAGCAAACCAGAGCCAATACCGGAACCCGCCGCTGCCCCTGTACAATCCGCACCTGTAGAAATAGACGTACCCGCTGGCACCGCCATGGTCGAAACCAGTGTCCGTGATGCGTTGCGTGATGCCATGGCCGAAGAAATGCGCCGGGATGAGCGTGTGTTTATTATGGGTGAGGAGGTAGCCGAATATCAAGGTGCCTACAAAGTCACCCGCGAACTGTTGCAAGAATTTGGCGATAAACGGGTGATTGATACGCCGATTACTGAACACGGCTTTGCCGGTATCGGGGTCGGGGCGGCTATGGGCGGATTGCGGCCAATTGTCGAATTTATGACCTGGAACTTTGCCATGCAAGCTATTGATCATATTATAAATTCTGCCGCCAAGACGCTCTATATGTCCGGTGGGCAAATGCGCTGCCCTATCGTCTTTCGCGGGCCTAACGGTGCGGCTAGCCGGGTTGGCGCGCAGCATTCTCATGATTATTCCAGCTGGTACGCCAATGTGCCGGGTCTGAAAGTCGTTGCGCCTTATGATGCTGCGGACGCCAAAGGCCTGCTAAAATCCGCCATTCGCGACCCGAACCCCGTCGTGTTTTTGGAACATGAAATGATGTACGGCGAGATTATGGATGTTCCGGACTTGGACGATTATCTAGTGCCAATCGGCAAAGCTCTGGTGCGGCGTGTGGGTTCAGACGTCACTATCACGGCACATTCCCGCATGGTAGGCCGCGCCCTCGAAGCCGCCGATATTCTGGCGGGCGAAGGCATTTCCGCCGAAGTCATAGACCTGCGCACCATCCGCCCCCTAGACAGCGACACGATTATCAAGTCCGTCAAAAAAACCAACCGTATCGTCTGCGCCGAAGAAGGCTGGGGCCAATCCGGCATAGGCGCAGAAATCGTCGCCCGCGTTATTGATGAGGCTTTCGATTACCTAGACGCCCCACCAGCAAGGGTATTCCAAAAAGACGTGCCGCTGCCCTATGCAGGGAATCTGGAAGCCCTGAGTTTGCCAAATGCGCAGGACGTTGTGGTTGCGGCTAAGGGGGTTTGTTACAAATGAAGTTAATGACACGTATGATAATATCCAAATATGTTAAGGATTATGAAAAACGCTGGAGGCGGGACGAAAATAAACTTGCCCTTGTACAAAATATTATTTCTGGATTGGATAAGTATATAGGCCCGTTAAGTGGAGGTGCGTCGTTCGAATTCATTCGCTCAAGAGAAATGAGCGATTATTTAATAGAGTTGGCTGATAAAATTCCAAGGGCAAGGATTGCTGGTGCCGATAATTATATCATAAAAAATGAATTTAAACATGGCAAGGATCGTTGGGTTGCTGGTGGCCTATTGATTGCTTATCTATACAGCGTTGATTTGCTTTTGCAGGCTCGAAATTACGAAACTGCAAATGGAAAAAAATTACTATTTCAAGCAGAAAGATGTTTAGAGAAAACTACTTCAATAATTCAGTCCACACTTCTATATCCTGAAGAGATGTTAAATGCCCATTGAAATCCTGATGTCTGCTTTGCAACCAACCACCCCAACACCCCGCTCACCCCTGCGGATGCAGGGGTCTATTGCCGGGCTATCGGTGTGCGCCGCACCTGCGTCGATGGATACCTGCATACGCAGGTATGAGCGGACTCGGGAGGAAATAAGTCATGCCAATTGAAATCCTTATGCCTGCTTTATCCCCGACCATGGAAGAGGGGAATCTGACTAAGTGGTTGGTTGCCGAGGGGGACGAAGTTTCCTCTGGTGATGTATTGGCCGAGATTGAGACCGACAAAGCCACCATGGAGATCGAAGCCGTGGAAGAGGGTGTCTTGGTCAAGATATTGGTGGCAGAGGGTTCGGCGGGTGTTAAAGTCAACGCGCCGATTGCTGTGCTGCTCGAAGACGGTGAAGATGCGTCGGTGATGGACGGGTATGTTGTTGGGGGGGGTGTTTCAGCTGCGGTTCCTGAGCCTGTTGTCACGCCGCCTGAACCAGCACGGCAAGACGAGAAAGGTCCCGGTCATAGCTCTCAAATTGGGGGCGAGGATGAGCGGAGTGTTGTGGATACTGCACCTGCGGGTGATAGAATAAAAGCTTCCCCCCTCGCAAAACGCATTGCCAAAGAAAAAGGGTTGGATTTATCCGCTATTGCTGGCTCCGGCCCGAATGGGCGGATTATCAAAATTGATGTTGAGAATGCGCAAGTTGCTCCTGCGCCTGTCACTGCAACCGCACCAACCCCCGAAGCCGCAACAACAGAACTCGGCCCCTTGCGCGGCGGGGGTGCGGATTATCTTGAGAAAATGGGCATTCCGGTTGGTAGTTATGACTTGGAACCGCTGGACGGGATGCGCCGTATCATTGCCAAGCG
>JAKIUV010000011.1 GCA_021647375.1 Robiginitomaculum sp. | reverse complement strand
AAGGAAGTTGATATTGGCATAATTGGAATCTCGAACACGGTCATAATCGTGATTCTCAAAAACCAATCGCCATCTTTTTTTCGCGAACCCCATTGATACATGCAGCGGGTCAAACATGAGGTTCGAAGCTAAAATTTCATCGGGCGATTGCGGAACAGGCCCAACATAGTTAAATATCTCAACAAGGTCCCCACTTGATTGCGTACTATCAATCAATCGACCAAAAGCATACCGCTCGCCTGCCTGAAATTTGTAGCGATAATAGCTTTTTAAATTATCCTTGATGCCCGTTGGCAAAAATAACGGGACGCAAAATATACCGCCCGGTTTTTTGTCTAAATATGGTTTCATGTTTACCCTTTTCAAAACATCTTGATTTAATAATTATTTTTCATGCGCCTGCCCCTAGACTCCCCGTGCGGTAGAATTTTCTGATTTAACAAAAAGCAATGTCGGCATTTCCAATTTCTATAATTTGATAATCATCCGTAGTAATTTTCAAGCCACACCCGTGTTCAATATCGCAATCAACCCCAAACTCCAGGCCATAAAGCTCGCTTGCTCCTTGATCAAAGAGTATAAAAATATTCAATAATTGTATATTATTGTCCTGAGAGGCAATATCATGTTCTTTTTGAGACCATTCATTTATAGCAATAAGTGCCCCCTCATACCATCTGGAATAATCGTTTATAAAACTAGATATTTGTGCTTTATATATATCCGTCAGCCCTTCTTCTGATGAGTTTAGGTCATCAGATAACACAATGCAAACCTCCTTACTTACTCCATCAATAGATATATAAAATTCTAGGTTTTCATCAAAAACTACATCAGTATTCTTCATAATTTTTCTCACACACCCCCCTTCCGCAGTTACGTTTTAATCGGCCTAGATTACGTCGACGACTTTTTCTAAAACATAGTGTATGATTGCAACACATATCCCGATACAGATAAAGCAAAGTACGCGCAGGGCTGTGGCTTGTAAGCCGTGCCCGAGTTTTTGTCTTAAATAAAATACATCGGCCAAAATAAACGCCAATGCCAGCACAGCGCCAAAGATGAAACCTACCCGCAACATGCCTAGTTTAAAAAACATGTGCAGCACCCCCCAAAGCCCTCTCTGCGGCACAGGGTTTGGCCCCAAAAGCAAGCGTATATAAACAACGCCCGACAGTAATGATACAATCGTCCAAGGAAGATAGGAGAGTGCTGATAAGATAAATTTCGTCATGGTTTAGTTTCTACCTCGCATTTGTTTTCTAGCTGGAAAAAACCAGTTATTACAAGTTTGTTTGCAAATTCACTCATCCTGTACCTCTCTCTGGTTCCAGCCCTCTAATAATATTTCAATTTCCGCCGGGCTAAACAACTCTGGCACCCCCAAGGCCCAAGCCGCCTCCATTAAAGCATCACTTGCATTCGTCCAAGGCGGCTTTAACCAAATTTCCTCTTCACCCTCTTCAAAAGCGGCATCCCCCATTTCACGTTGGGCAGACTCCCAGACATAGCGGTGGACAAGGGCTAAGCCATAGCCAATGGGCGAGGTATGGGCGCCGTTCCCAATCATAATAACCCCGTCCATGTTTTCATCAGGTGCGCTATCCGCAATGCCGTTTTTTTCCATCCAACGATGCCAGCCTTTAGATACGACACCCTTGATATTTTTATGCCGGGAGGCTGCAAGGCCCTCGGCTATCGGAAGCTCAAGCGTAGATGCAAATTCCAGGATTTCTTCTATTTTTGTCCCAAGTTCGCCAAAGAGAATTTCAGTTTCTACCCCTTCGATGATTTTCACTGAAATACAGCGTGTGTAATTTCCTCTGTGCCCTTGCGGCTCCAATGCGCTCAGCACTTCTGCACGCCAAAGCCTGCCCGGCCATTTCGCTGCGGTCACGTCAGCAAGGCTATGGTTAACGACAATCCAGGGCGGATTATCGTCTGCTTTTGAGATGATTTGTCCAGCGCTACAATTTTGGAAAAGCCCCAATTCATCCCCCAATTCATCCCTGGGGCAATAAATATATCCGGTAATCGCCCTTTTCATGCTATCGCCTTCTTCATTCTATATGCCCGCCACTCCACTTCCGGGTCAGGGAAATAGAGACAAACATTTTGCATATGTGTATCGAGAAAATCCACGTCTAGAACTTCGCCGCTTGGGAGTATAATCTCTACAATGCCACTAAATTGCCCACTCCAATTTGATATTTCAACACTCCAGCCATTGCTCGCTTTATAGGGGATGTCACTTTTGATATGCACTTGCGGATCTAACTGGGGAATTAAAGTCACGTCGCCCGTTTCTATTTGCGCTAAAAACGTCAAAACGTCCTGCTCTGAAATATGCACCTGCTTATCCCTGCCAGAAAATTTGAAATCTTGTGGCAGAGCGAAATCTCCATGGTCGCCACCTGCGAGGCCAGCTTTGTCCGTAAATATAGCAACCGCCGTTTCAGGCAGCTTAGGCCCGTCCCAATCTCTTAGCTCTATACCCTCTTTTTTAAAACGTTGATTGTCGAACCAGTCGCCTTTCTCTTTGAACCAGTCAACGGCCTCGCCAAGTTGCTTATCTGTTAGCTCATAAACTTCGTAAATATAGCCCCAGTCCTCTTTCCAAATATCCTTTTCGTCATCAACGCCCCAGCGGTCAACATAGGCAAACCAATACACTTTATAGTGCCAAGACATCAGGCCAGACAGCGGCCCGTCATACCAATCGAACCAGCAAAGGATAGAGAACTCACTTGCGTCAATTTGCGGAAGTTTAGACGCCATTATTGCTTTCTTTTTCAAGGTCGCTCTCTAGAAAGGGAATGTGTTCAATAGCCGTCATAGCGTCCTTACCAGATAAGCTTGCGTAAATGTCGAGCAATTTATCTAGTTTTTTCTTGCTGCAATTCGGACAAAATTCTCTTTGTCGTAGCCCTAGAGCCTGTAAGCAATCTGTGCTGCCGCATTTTGTGCAAGCGTCGCTATCATAAGATGAGAACATGGGGGCATGTACTTTTTCGCATGTCTCTGGCAAATATTTCTCAAGTTCAGCATAGAACTCAAACGGATACCGCCTTGGGCTTAAATGGAGATATTCCAGGTTTTTGAAATTGGCGAAGTCGGCAGCATTGAAAATAGTTTTCTTGCTATAAAACTTCAAATACTCCAACTTCTTCAATGAGAACAATGCATCGGTGACGGGGAGCACACTGCTCTGCCCATGCAGGCTCCCTTCCAAAGAAAATTCACGGATATTCAGTGTTGTTTCTAGGGCACTGATATCGGTCAATTTTAAGACTTCAGATATAAATAGACTTTCCAATTGCGTCATATTTTTCAAAAAATTTAACGTAGAAAGCTTCTTGACGTTGTGAAGAATGAGATACTTTAATGATGATAAAGGTTTCAATGCTGGCCAATCTTCATTTTTATTGTGCGATACCTTTAGAACCTCTAGACAAGGTAATTGCGCTAGAAAATCAATTAATTCAGGCGTAACTATCCCGATACCGACAAAACGAATTGATTTAAATTGTGGCAATAAGTGTAAGTTCTTTACCTTTTTATTGAAATTTATGAATTCCACACTTTCATCAAGTTCCGCAAAATCAACAACCCCAACTTCATCGTCATATTTACTTAAATAAGGGGCATCCCACCCGTCTTTAATCGTTGTAACAAAAGTTTTTCTCATTTTTCTACTCCTTAGTTTTTCTTGTTTCAGTTTGCGGGAGTTTAAACGCCATGATCTCCGCCCCCAACTTCTGAAAACGGCGTGTTGCTGATACACAGCAAATCATAGCACTGGTTACACAACCAATGTCGGCCATCGGGTGTCCAGCCACTATCGCCTTTTTTGATTTTATGCTCACAAAGCTCGCAAATATCTTCGGTCCACCCATTCTCTAGCCATTTTAATTCGGTGGCTGCGTAGTCTTGGCCTATATATTCAACCACCGCACCGTCAGAGCGTAATAAAGCATGGCGCGGCGTCCAAATTGTTTGCTCAAAAGTGATGGTTTGAATCCATTCTTTTGCATAGTCCCAGTCCGCTTGCGCGACATCACACCCATATGCCGTTTTCAGTAGTCTCACTTTCATTCTCATCATTATTGCCCCTTTAATAGCACTAAGTCTTGACGCTTAGTTTTGCAGACAGACGTTTCGTGACTGTGTTTCGGGTATTTTTTGCCAAAAATTGTGGCGGTATTTTTAGTAAAAAGTGCCGATACTTATATTTGGAACGGTTCCTGTCTTTTGATTGGATAAAGTCTAAAAGCTCAACCGCACTTGCCCTGTCAAACGCCCAGAGTATGTGCCTTTTATATTCGATCTGGAAATAGGCTTCGCTCGGCCATGATAAGCTATGCTTCCTGCGTAAACCACATCCTGCGCACACGACACTGCCCGCATCAATTCTACCCGTATCAAAATTATATGGGCGGTACATATGATGTGAATGTTGCCAGTCCTCTACGGTATATCCATCTGGTAGATCAGATATATCCGGCAGGCTATGATGGGTCAAATTATGGTAATAATATGCGCGGTTAACACCCTGTCCGTCCAGATCAGACATTTTCTTAAATTCAAAAAGCTTGGATTTTTGAAAATAATCCAGATCTTTTCGCAGACGAATATTTACCCATTCGGCAAATTCGAAAGTCGCTTCATGGCTACAGTCAGGGCACTGAACTGAAAGCACGGACGGCATAGGGTCATGTACATAGGGTAAGGTCATAATCAGATGCTAATTGAATATAAAATTAAGGTCAAATAAAGACACCGCCTAGTTCATTTAAAGGCAGGTATAACAATGTTTTTCATAGAATGGTATGGCTTGATATAATCAACCCGCGCGCCAGTAAATAAACAGTATCGGTGACAAATGAGGTCGTAAAATCGCCCACTAGCTAGCGCTGGAGAGTAACCGATAGGCGCGCCATTTTTATAAGCATTGAGCCTAGGCCGTGGTTAATTCTTCGCCACAGCCTAAGGCTTGTGGACATTTAGATAAAGTTTGCGTAATCTTTGTGTTCTCGTTGTAGTCATCGCTGTTAAGCAAACCAAACGATCTATATTTTTCGAGGTTCCGCCGCTAAATAGTGTGTAAACTGCGTCACAATTTGCGTCTCTATATTTAAGCCAAGTCCTTTGACTTCGCAGCAAACTCTGCTGGATTGATTGCTTCGAGACCAAATAATCAGAAAACTCATCTGACTTTATTTTTTGGACGACCAGTTGATAAGTTTTGTTCAATTCTGCATCAACCCGCTCATAGTCACTTTGAGCCACACACATTGCTTTTGTAAACTTACAATCCGCTTGGGCAAAACTATTAATTGGTATTAATAACGCCAAAAATAAAAACAATTTTTTCATCAGATGCCTTCTGCGAATACTCCAACCACTTTACGACAAGGTAAGAGAAAAACAACCGCCATTTTTTCTTAAACCCAGGAACATATCAACAATATTGGATGATAAGATCAAAACGGGCTTAGTTGTCAATAAATATACATTGGCCATCACGGTAATATAAGCGCAATTATATATTCAAACAGTGCGGGAGGTAAACATGAATTATTACACAAACGACGAAACGGTTGATTAGGCAATGGCCTCAAAAACAACATTAACCGCCAAAAATTTGGTGGCGCTCGATGCGGCTGACCTTGATCGCGGAGCTTGGACTCTTACCGAGTGGGAAAACGCTAAAATGCAAACATTAGATACCCTTGGCCAGATTGAAGATGCACAAACTTTACGTTGGTCATCATTCGAAAAGCAAACATGACCTCCGAGCAAATCAAAAAGGCGGAAAAAATGGTGGCGCAGTGCTTAAAAAGCGGGTACAAAAACTGCGGTTAGGGCTTCTCCGCCCGCAAAATCGCCGCGCGTTCTTCTACCTTTGCGACAATATCCTCGACCATATCATCGTTACTGGTTTTTCCGGTGCGGTCTCCGGCGGCGTACATCATGCCGTATCCGGCTGAGCCGCCCGTAAAGCCTATGTCTGTGTAGGCGGCTTCGCCAGGGCCGTTGACTACGCAGCCTATTATGGACAGGGAGATTGGTTCGCGGATATGGGCTAGGCGTTTTTCCAGGGCTTCTACGGTTTTGATGACATCGAAGCCTTGGCGGGCGCAGGACGGGCAGGAGATGATGTTTATGCCGCGTGTGCGTAGGCCGAGGGATTTGAGGATGTCATATCCGGTTTTAATTTCTTCAACTGGATCTGCCGAGAGGGATACACGGATTGTATCGCCTATTCCCGCCCAGAGCAAATTGCCCATCCCGATAGCGGATTTTATGCCGCCCATCCTAAGCCCGCCCGCTTCGGTGACGCCCAAATGTAGCGGGCAATCTATGGCGTCGGCCAAGCCTTGATAGGCCGCGACGGTCAAGAACACATCAGATGCTTTGACGGATATTTTAAACTCGTGAAAATCCTCGTCTTGCAACATACGGGCATGCATCAGGGCGCTTTCCACCATGGCTTCGGGGCACGGCTCTGCGTATTTCTCTAGCAGTTCCTTTTCCAAAGAGCCAGCATTCACTCCGATACGGATAGAACAACCATTATCCCGCGCCGCCCTCACGACTTCGCGCACCCGTTCTTTACCGCCGATATTGCCTGGGTTAATCCGCAAGCAAGCCGCACCGTTTTCTGCCGCCTCGATACCGCGTTTATAGTGGAAATGAATATCCGCCACGATAGGCACGTCTACGGCTTTGGTAATTTGCTTGAGGGCCGCAGAGCTTTCCGGGTCGGGGCAGGAAACACGCACAATATCTGCGCCTGCTTCTTCTAGTTCTGTTATCTGTGCCACAGTTGCGTTTACATCATGGGTCAATGTGTTGGTCATGGACTGGACGCTAATGGGGGCATCACCACCAACGGGCACTTTGCCGACCATAATTTGACGGGATTTGCGGCGCTGAATTTGCCGCCACGGCCTTAACAGGCCGATTGCTTTGTCGTGATTTTCACTCATTACAGAAGTTTAGGCAAAGTGCAGGCGGTTGGGAAGCTCTTTATTGGGTAACTTCTGCCAGCGGGATGTTTTTAGCCGCCTCACCGCGCTGACCAATTGGCCCAATACGTTTGCCGCCGAGATAAAGCTCGATAGCGCCCGCATCACGCAGGGACAACAAAGGCGCGTTCTTGCGCTCGGTCTCGAAAATTTCGCCCGGCACCATGATACGGGAGATTAGGACTGCGCCGTCTGCATCCCTGACTTCAACCCAGCTTGGCCCGACGGCTTTCAAACTTATCATATTCGCATTATTCTGGGTCGGTTCAGCGGGCGCAAAGCCCCAGTTTTCTGGTTTTTTCTCACTAACTGACACGGGCACCGCAGATACGGCGTCCGACTTCATGCCGTACCAAGAGACCACAACAAAGGCACATGACAGCACGGCACCAATAGCCACACTCCCCCGGGGCAAATGGATAGAGCGTTTCGGTACGTGATGAGGTTCTGCTTGGGCGCTCAAATAACGCGGTGCCTCAATGTCTATTTTGAAACGATCCATGGCCGCTTTTTCGTCCATGCCGACAAACCGGGCATAGGTGCGTACATAACCAAGGGCATATCCTAATGTCGGTAAAGCCTCTTTATCGAGCCGCTCGATAGCGTCCAAATAAGCATATTGAATACGGATTTGCGCTGCCATCTCTTTCAAGCTTAGGCCAGCCGCCATGCGCTTTGCGCCTAGCTCCGCCCCTATGTGTGCGAGTTCTCGCTCAATATTACTTTCTAGCATCGGTATTTCCCAGAATCAGTATCTGTATTCGTGTGTTAAACCGCCTCCAACATGCCCCTTGAAATAATAAAGGCACAGGCAGTTAACATATATTAATAAAAAAGCCAAGTACACATATCGCCTATTTTTAATTTTACCACAGCCATAAAACAGGTTACATGCAGTTCTACGCTCACTATAGATTACTGCAATAAATAAAGGCTTAAAATGATGCATGTGGTTTCCAATATTTTAAATGCCCGCAACTGGCCCATTTTGGCCTTGTTACTATCCTTTGGCCTATGGATGGGGGCACTTGGTTTCCAATATATTGGTAATATGCAACCTTGCCAGATGTGTTATTGGCAACGCCATGCCCACAAAGCGGTTATTGTAATTTCTGCTCTTGCTCTTATCAGCCGCTACGGCCTGAAAACGGACAAATGGAGCAGGATTTTTCTTGGTTTGATTGGCTTGGCATTCCTGACCAGTTTTGGTCTCGCATTCTGGCATACGGGTGTCGAATATACTTGGTGGGAAGGCCCGCAGTCCTGCATGGGCGGCGCGGTGACCATTGACCCTACCGATATATTAAAAGCCTTGGAAGCCCCGGTGAAAATGCCGTCCTGCGGCGAAGTGCCTTGGTCAATGTTGGGACTATCAATGGCGGGCTATAATGCTATACTATCAGCGGGAGCCGCTATTATGAGCTTCCTATTCGCGGCAAAAGCCAAGTAAAAGGTTAAGCATGACCAGACCAGCAAGGCCCGGCGGGCAACCAAAGCGAACCGCCTCCCCGCGCATCAAAGAAATGTTGCGGGTCGACCATGCGGGCGAATATGCCGCCGTTGCCATATATGATGCCCAAGCCAAAGTGTTTGGCCGCGCGCGCAAAACCCAAAAAAACGCCAAACAGCTCGCCCATATGCGCGACGAAGAGCAAGAGCATTTGGACGCTTTCAACGCTCTCCTGCTAGAAAACAACGCCCGCCCAACTGCCCTCATCGGCCTGTGGAAAATCGCAAGTACCGGGCTGGGTATCGGCACCGCCCTCATGGGCGAAAAAGCCGCCCACGCCTGCACCGAAGCGGTGGAAAGCGTCATCGAACAACACTATGCCGACCAAATAGAAGAAACCAAAGACACAGACACAGACCTCTGCGCAATTTTCACAAAATTCCGCGAAGACGAGCTGCGCCACCACGACCACGCGGTAGAACACGGCGCCAAAGAAGCCCCCGGCTATCCTCTACTCTCGGCGGTAATAAAGGCCGGATGCCGCACGGCTATTCGGTTGAGTGAGAAGATTTAGCGGTTCCAATAGTAATGTCAAAATTTTTGGAATGGCAGAAATCAATATTAATTTGCTCAACAATTCTGGCCACCGTTTTGATGTTTGTAGGAATAATATTGTCCCCGCTAGCTAGGGCAATAGCTGACTTTAGCGGAATGACTATTATGGAAACAATAAAATTGTCAATTAGTGGGTGGATCGGGTTTGTCGTTGTTGGAACAATAATTAACTTTCTAATATTTATGTTGAAATTGATAGTAAGACGTAAGGTGGATTAGCGGTAGCGTAATCCACCGTCGGTGCGCTCTAATTTCGAGAGTGTCCTTTAATTTCGAGAGTGTCCGGGCATTTTCTGAATGAGGTATGAGGGTGAAACGAAAACAACCCTGCCCATCCTCACCCCACTTTTTGTGGGGGAGGTGCCCCCTCTTGGGGGCGGAGGGGGAATATCTTGCGGTTAATTAATACCCCTTTGATGGTTGCTGGTTATTAACCTTTCGTGTCTTTTTTATGCGCGGCGCTTGTATGAACTTGCTTCCCCTCCGCCTGCGCTACACTTCGGCACCTCCCCCACAAAAAGTGGGGTGAGGATGAATACGTATCCACGCCTACTCTTATTTAAATCGTTCTCTTGCTTATGACAAACAAAATACGGAGGGGAAGGAGGAAATAATCACTTCCGCCTAACCTTAACAATCCGCACGGGCTTGGTCAGGAACTGGCCTTTGGTGGCCGGGTTATCGCTGGGGCCTTGGGTTTCGCGGAGTTGGATTGCGCGCACTACGTCCATACCTTTTACCACTTGACCGAACACGGCATAGCCCTGTCCGACGGGGTTGCGCGAGCCGCCGTAATCCAGAGATATGTTATCCCCGATAGAGATGAAAAAATAGGCGGCGGAGCCTGTGCCCGGTTCGTCTCGCGCCATGGATATGGCACCGTCCGTGTGGGACAAGCCGGACATCTCGGTGGTTTCGTGGTCAATGGGTGCAGTGACGGATTCCATGGCCAGTAAACCACCTTGGATAATTTGCATGCCGAGGCCGCGCGGATCGGTGTCGGGGCGCACGGCACGGTAAAACCCTTCCCCGTCATAAAGGTCATTGTCTACATAATAGAGAAAGTTTTCTGCGGTGAGTGGGGCGCGGGACTTATAAACCTCGATCTCAATATTGCCCAACTCCGTTTCCATGACGACATGGGTGGTTTTTTCGCCGCCGCAAGCCGCCAAGCTTAGGATCAAAAACACGCTGGTAATGCCAATGAATAATTTACGCATCACGTTTCTAACTCCAAATCCCAATATAAATAATCCATCCAGCTTTTGTGCAGATAGCCCGGCGGGAAGCGCCGCCCCTGCGCTTGTAATTCATAAATGCTTGGTTGGGTGGGCGCACGGTTCAAGGCCATTCCCGCCTCGTTGGGCGTCCGTCCACCCTTTTTCAAATTACACTTTGTGCAAGCTGCGACAATATTGTCCCAGCTGGTTTTTCCGCCAAGCCGGCGCGGATGCACATGGTCAAAGGTCAATTCTTGGCCGCTGCCGCAATAGACGCAAGCAAACCCATCGCGCAGAAACAAATTAAACCGGGTAAAGGCGGGGGAACGGTTCTGCGACACGAAATCCTTGAGCGCCACTACGGACGGTAAAGGCATAGACATATTGGCGGAATGAACCTCTTGACTATATTGGTCAACAATACTGACCCGATCAAGAAACACGGCTTTGACAGCATCCTGCCAAGACCAAAGAGATAATGGATAATAGCTGAGCGGTTGGTAGTCTGCGTTTAGAATCAGGCACGGATAAGTACCGTCTTTAACGGGCTGCGCAATAAGCTCTGGCATTTCGGTCACTATACTCATGGGGCATTCTCCCACTCATAAGTTATACATGCCAGCAATATTTTACGGCGGCTTATCCTGAAAACGATTCTCCTTGTTTTGCCGCAAACTTAATACCTGAAAACGGCAAGAGCAAGAGCGTTGATACTATAGACACTATAAGAAAAGTGTTGATACAAAAATTTATTTGCCTGTTTTGATAGCACGGCCCAGCCTACGGGCGATTTTCTTAAAGATACGCCAAGGAGCGCTAGCCAGCTTCAAAGCGCGCCTCGCCCGGCGCCAGCGCAGGCGGCGTTTCGGTTCGGTTTCTGGCACCAGCAAGCTGACAAAATCTGCCGCCACTTGCTCCCAAGAATAATTTTTCGCATACTCTACTGCCGCAGATCTGTCCAGATCAAGACAGGCTAAGGATGCCACCAATAAATCATCGTTTACAACCCCCGCCCCAGAACCTGGGATAATATCAATGGGGCCGCTCACTGGATAACCGGATACAGGCGTGCCTGTTGCCATGGCTTCGATAATCACCAACCCAAAAGTATCGGTTTTACTGGGAAAGACGAACACATCTGCATCCGCGTAATACCGCGCCAATTCTGCGCCGTGTTTCACGCCGACGAATTCCGCCTTGCCTGCATATTTCTTTTGCATACTGACAAACCCCGGCCCGGCCCCGACCACGACTTTACTACCGGGTAAATCAAGGTCCAAGAATGCCTCAATGTTTTTCTCAACCGCCACCCGTCCGACATTGACAAATACCGGGCGCTCCATGCCCTCATAAATATCTTCACCGTTTAGAAACCGCATACCGGGACGGAATTGGGTTAAATCAACACCGCGCGTCCACACCGCTAAGTTTTCAAAATTTTTGCCCTTTAAAAATTCGGCCATGGACGGCGTTGTCACCATTATCCTACCGCAACTATTATGAAACGAACGCACAAATTTATAGGCCAGCGTCGTTAAAATAAAAGGAGGAATGAACGAAAACCGGGCTTGGACATATTCCGGGAATTTAGTGTGATAGGATGTGGTGAACGGCATACCCCATTTTAAACAAAGCGACCGCGCCGCAAAGCCGAGGGGGCCTTCGGTAGCAATATGAACTGCGTCTGGCCCAAACATCACAAGCCGCCGCTCGACCTCGCGCTTGGCAAATATTGCCAATTTTATGTCAGGGTAGGTCGGCAACGGAAACGTTATAAACCCGTCGGACGGCGCAATTATTTCAACGGTATGCCCTGCCTTACGGCATTCCTCGACCGTTTTAACCAGAGTCCGCACTACGCCGTTCATCTGGGGCTTCCAGGCATCTGTAACCAAAAGAATCTTCATTCGTACCCATTTCGCATTTCCGGTTTTTCAGCTTTCCGGTTTTTGCTTCTATAGGGGTGAACACGCGGTTCAACAACGAAAATCCATTTTTTGTCCGCCCTGTATTAAGTGCACTTGGCATTTTACCAACCCGACTTTTCATGCTAGCTATCATGCCCATTGACGTGAAACTCAGGAGTAAGATATGTGGAAATACGCAAAAATGACGACTTTAATTGCCGTCATGAGCCTCGGCGCTTGTGCCACGGCACCAACCCCTGCCGAAATTTGTTCGGCAGAATGGATTGCACCGCGCGCAGAACGCGCCATGAAAGATTTCAAACGCGACACAACCAAAACCATAAGAACATTCCGCAAATCTGCCGACAAACTCAAGGACGGCGGCACACTTGGCCCCTTACAAATGTTCAGCATGATGAATGCGTTATCCAAGCTGGCCAACAAAATGGAAAACGGGCGCGCCATGCGCGATATGCGCACCTTGTCCGAAACCTGTAATGACCCTGATTTGCTCAAAAATGCTATGAACGACTTTATGCGAGAACAAGGCATTTCTGAAAAATTCATTAGTTTTATCAATGATATAGATGAGTATACCAAACTGATTACGCCGCCCGTTCAATCTGAAATTAAAACATAGGATAGAGCGATGTCGGCACAACATATTTTATATTCCTTTCGCCGTTGTCCCTATGCCATGCGGGCGCGCATGGGTCTTAAGATAGCCGACATTGACTATGAGCACCGCGAGGTCTTGCTGCGCGATAAGCCAACTGAAATGTTGCAAGCCTCACCAAAAGCCACTGTACCAATCATCGTGCGCAGCGACGGTAAAGTCATCGACGAAAGCTTCGACATCATGTTGTGGGCGCTGGGGCACAATGATCCCGAAGACTGGCTGGCTCCCGATATGGGCGCTATGTTAGGCTTGATAAAAACCATAGAAGAGCCGTTCGCCCAGCACCAATTTCGCTATAAATATGCTAGTTTTTTCGATGATAGTTTAAAGCGGGGCGATGTGAACATTGAACACCGGGACGCAGCATGCATTATTTTAGGAGATTATGAGAATATTCTGGCGGCCTCCCCCTACCTCATGGGCGACGCACCGAGCCTAGCCGATTATGCAATATTCCCGTTCATCCGCCAATTCGCTGCCGTTGAAAAAAAATGGTGGGATAAACCACAATTTCCACACTTGCACAAATGGCTGGCTTATTTTTTGGAGGTCGAAATATTCACTTCGGTAATGGAAAAATATCCTCTATTCGAATCCCAAGTTCCAACTGCATGAACATGAGGTAAAACCTGTGTTCAGCTAAGCTACAGGGAGAAACTGCTAGATATTGGCCAATAATTCTAGGAAACCCGATATATGAAACACCGCAACTTGATAACCATGCTCTTGAGCGCCTTGATGAGCGCCCTGCTTTTTGCCACCCCGACAGCCTCTGCCCAGCAGGATATTGGCGATCTTATCGACGAAATTTTCAAAGGTGGTAAACTACCCGACCCGGATTTTCCCAATAAAGACTACCCGCTTCCAGAACGCGGTCAGCAAGGCCGGATTGACAATATCCCGGTCGAAATTCGCTTCAATGCGGGCGCAGATGGCTTACCCGCCGAATCCATACTCATTGTCACCGCCTATGCGCCGCCGCCGCCGAATGTAAGGCGGTCTTCACCGCTCATGCTTGGTCAGACGCGCTTACTCCTAAGCGATATGCCCGCACCTCTAAAAATTATTGTTGCGGCTCCTTCCTCTATTACCCAAGAACTTGATTACGCGCGTATCGAAGCCAAAATCACCGATGTTAACGGTGCGGTTATTTACGAGCTTAAACAACCTGGCACCTATAATGGTTACGAAGCCGCTGTGTTAAATTTGACCCGTATTGGTGAAATTACCGCCCAAACTTCACCCGTGCCTAACGGGCTAAGTTCAGAAACTGTACGCGGTAGTGTCAAACTTAACGGTCGCGCCCCTAAATTTTCTGGCTCCAACCTCATTGTGCGTTTGATTGAAGATGGGCTTGCTGGTGGTAATTCCAGTTACATTTCAGGGGAAAGTCGTCAAATACTCGACGGGAAAACCGCGCCATTCGCCTTTGAATTTGAACGGGTGATTGATAAATCCAGCAGTAAAGTGCCGCTAGCACTTGAAGTATGGATAGAAGATTGGGCCGGACGAAAAACCCATGTCACCCCTGCTCCCATCCCCTATAACGGGCCGGATACCAAATACCGCATTCGTTTGGATGCTATTGGGCCATTGCCGTACAATCCACTACCCCGGAATATTCCTGCGCCAACTCCCAAACCAAAACCAATAACTAAACCAAAAACCAAACCTATACCTAAGCCTGACGCACGGCCTAAGCCTGTCGTAAAACCGTCGCCAGCACCAATTCCGCTCACGAGGACTATTACCGGAGAAGCCCACTTCAATGCCGCAAAAGGCCTGCCAAAAGGGTCGGTACTTATTGTTGAGTTAGAGCGTCTCAATAACGGGGCGCGCCCAGCACTACTGGCCTCTACGCGCGTGTTTTTGGACGGATTATCAGGTGATGTAAGCTTTAGGCTAAAAGTCAACTCTGCCGATATTGCCCCGGCACTGTCAGCGCCTAGGCTAAGACTGCGGCTTGAAGATAAAAACGGAAAACTGTTTTTCTCCAACCCTGGCGGCACAGCTTTGCAACAGGGATTTAATGTGGTCAAACTAACCACATCTCCAAACTATTAGAGTCCGCCGCGCAAAGCGCGACAGACTCCAAATTAATTCTCAAACACTCAACGCATAATTGGCGTTGTCATAGTCTTTACAGCGTGGCTGATATGGGTCTTATAATGCTCTACGCGCACGAAGGTTGGCGCGGTGGGCACGGCGAACCAAAAACCCGTAACTTCTTGCTTCAGTCTTTGCGGCTGGCAAAGGCTTGATGCTGGTTTTAACGCTTACTACGTCGCCTGGGTTAAATACTTTAGCCATGATAGTCTCCTTGGATTGGCTCCTCATTTGTGCCGTCTCACCTATTGAAACGGTCACTGTCATAAGGGGTATATGGCGAGTAAAATAAACTTTTAAACAGACAGAACAGCAGCACTGTTATGCGCATTTGCATAGTTAAAGGTCTATTAACCATGATTATTGCAAGGCTGTAATGATTTGCAGTTTGGCGCAACCGCGTATAAGTTGCGCCCAAATAAGGAAGAAAATATGATCCAGAATTTTGATGTCCAAGGCGGGCCAGCTTACGGCCAAAAGAACCTGCCAAAACTCCGTGCGGTTTTATCAGCGTTGAAACTCGACGGGTTCATCATCCCCCATGAGGACGAATACAACAATGAATATCTACCGGATTTCAATGAGCGCCTGATGTGGGCGACCGGGTTTACCGGATCAGCCGGCGCAGCCGTTGTGTTGCAAGACAAAGCCGCTATGTTCGTAGATGGCCGCTATACCCTACAAGTCCGCGCCCAAGTGGACGGAGATTTATTCGCCTATAAACGCCTTGAGGGCGGCGGTGTAGCGACTTGGCTGGCGGAGAACAGCGCAGGTTTGAACATCGGCTATGACCCGAAACTTCACAGCCCTGATGCCCTCGCCAGACTAGGCAAGGCCGTAAAAGGCGCAGGCGGTACATTGACTGCGCTCGACATCAATCCAATAGATACCGCATGGAATAATCGCCCAAGCGCCCCCAAAGCTCCCCTCACTATCCAGCCGACCGACCTTGCCGGGCGCGACCATGCGGATAAGCGCCAGCAAATTGCGCAAATCATCACGGGAAGGGGTGCAGATGCGGCGCTTATCACCGCCCCTGCCTCGATCGCTTGGCTCCTCAATATACGCGGCGGCGATGTTATGTGTTCACCCCTGCCCCTCGCCAGCCTCATTATCAACAAAGACGCCAGCGCGGAATTATTCATCGACCCCGACAAAGTCACCGACGAAGTGCGCGAGCATTTCGGCAATCAGGTTTCCGTGTCCGCCGAGGGCCGATTGCCGGATTATCTGGGCAGTTTCGCCGGGAAATCCATTTTGGTTGATCCGGCAGGTAGTTCCAGCTTCATGTTCGACACTTTGAACAAGGCCGGTGCTAATATCATCAAAACTATGGATCCAATCGCCCTGCCCAAGGCACGTAAAAACAGTGCAGAGATCGCAGGCGCCACTGCCGCCCATATCCGCGACGGGGCTGCCGTAACCAATTTCCTCTATTGGCTAGCCACCGAAGCCCAAGACGGTTCCCAAGACGAGATTAGCGCAGCGCAAAAACTGGAAAGTTTCCGTGCCGACACAGGTTTGCTCAAAGATCTGAGTTTCGAGAGCATATCGGGTGCGGGGTCTAACGGTGCTATCGTCCATTACCGTGTCAGCACGGCCACCACCAAAAAGCTGGAACCCGGCTCGCTTTATTTGATCGACAGTGGCGGCCAATATATAGACGGCACAACCGATATTACCCGCACCATACCCATCGGCAAACCAAGCCGCGAAATGCGTAAAAGCTTCACCCTTGTTCTAAAAGGCCACATCGCCCTGTCCATGGTGCGCTTCCCCGTAGGCACCACCGGACACGCCCTCGACGCCTTAGCCCGCATGTCGCTCTGGGCGCACGGGCTGGATTATGACCACGGTACGGGTCACGGGGTCGGCGCATATCTCGGTGTCCACGAAGGCCCCCAGCGTATCGCCAAAACCCCCAGCAGTGTTGCGCTAGAACCCGGCATGATCGTGTCCAACGAGCCGGGATATTACAAAGAAGGTGCATACGGCATTCGCATAGAAAACCTGCAATATGTGACAGAAGCCAGCCCAATAAAAGGCGGCGAGCGCGACATGATGGGCTTTCACACCCTAACCCTCGCCCCCATAGACCGCGCCCTAATCGACAAAGACAAGCTAAGCCCTACGGAAATCACTTGGCTTAACGACTATCACAAGCGCGTCCTCAAAGAAATCGGCCCCCTAGTAGACCACAAAGTCACCATATGGCTGATTAAAGCATGTGCGGAGATTTGATAAAAAACTGAGTGTAGAGAAAAGTTGCGATAACACAGAAGCGCACACAAGGTGCGCGCCCCCATCGACCGCCAAGAGGCGCCCACTTCCCCCATGAAAAATGGGGGAAGGAGAGGAATATTTTTCTTCCCCCATTTTTCATGGGGGAAGTGCCGTAGCTCTTGCGTAGGCGATGGGGGCGCGTGCTCTTGCACGCTCCTGAATTCGCGGCACTACGCACTGCAAAAACTACCCAATCAGCACCAACCACTCGGCCTCGCTCAACACCTTCACGCCCAAAGCTTCGGCTTTTTTCAACTTACTTCCCGCACCCGATCCTGCCACCAGATAATCGGTTTTTTTGGAGACACTGCCGGAGACTTTGGCACCTAGGCTTTGCGCTTTGGCTTTGGCTTCGTCGCGGGAAAACAGTTCGAGCTTACCTGTGAATACAACGGTTTTGCCAGCAACGGGGCTATCCGTGCTGGGCACCTCCGCGTCTATGACTTTGACCTCAGCCAAGAGTTCGTTCACCACTTGCATATTTTGCGGGGCGTGCAGGAAACCAAGTAGCGCACTCACGCAAGCTTCGCCGATACCGTCTATTGAGAGCAGGTCGGCGCGGGCAGCTTCCTGGCCTTCAGATGTCATGGCCGCCAAGAATTTGTCAAAGGATAAATAGTGTTTGGCGATGAGGTTTGAATTTCCGTGCCCCACATGGCGGATACCAAATCCGTAGAGAAAACGGTGAAACTCTATATTGCGTCTAGCATTGATAGCGGCGAATAAATTGGCCGCACTCTGTTCGCCCCAACCCTCCCAGGTTTCCAGTTTAATCTCGTCGTTGCGTGCTTCGAGGGTGAATATATGCGCGGGTTCCAGAACCAGTTTTTTATGGTAAAAAGCTTCAATCTGTTTTGCGCCCATACCGTCTATATCATAGGCACGGCGCGAGACAAAATGTTTTAAACTTTCAATAGCTTGCGCGGGACATTGCAAGCCGTTTACGCAGCGCCTGACCACATCACGATTGCCTTTGTCGTCCACTTCGCGCACCGCGTCGGCACCGCATATGGGGCAGGATTTTGGCAGGGTAAACACGGCTGAACGCCCCGCCCTGTCCGCGTCCAAAACTCTAAGCACTTGCGGGATAACATCCCCTGCCCGCTGGATTTCTACGGTGTCCCCGATGCGCACATCTAGGCGCTTAATCTCGTCTTCATTGTGCAGGGTGGCATTGGAAACCACGACACCACCGACCGTGACGGGCTTAAGCCTTGCCACGGGTGTCAGCGCCCCGGTGCGACCAACTTGCACGTCTATATCTTCGATAATTGTAGTGGCTTTTTCTGCCGGAAATTTGTGGGCAATAGCCCATCTCGGGGCGCGGGAGACAAAGCCGAGCCGCTCTTGCAAGGCCAAATCATTGACCTTGTAGACCACGCCGTCAATGTCGTAACCGAGTGCGCTGCGCTTGGCTTCGATCATTTTATAATGGCTAATCATTTGCCCGGCAGTGCTACAAACCTGCATCAAATCATTGACGCTAAACCCCCACTCTTGAAACTTAAGAACCGCGCCCATTTGCGTATCTGATATGGGCGCACTGATTTCGCCCCACGCATAGGCATAGAATTTCAACGGGCGGCTTGCGGTGACGCTGGGGTCTATTTGGCGCAAGCTTCCAGCCGCTGCATTGCGCGGGTTTTTATAGGCATCTTTGCCTGCATGTTCTTGGGCGGCATTCATAGCACCGAAATCATCATGGCCAATATAGACCTCGCCGCGCACTTCCAACACGTCCGGCCAATTCGTGCCAGCGAGTGTGTGCGGTACATTTTTCAGGGTGCGGATATTGGCCGTAATATCCTCCCCTATCCGGCCATCGCCCCGCGTAGCTGCGCTGACCAATTCCCCGTTTTCGTAGCGAATAGAAGCGGACAAACCGTCGATTTTTGGCTCTGCCGTAAAGGCGAGCGGTGTGTCCTTATCCATACTGAGGAATCTGCGCACCCGCGCCGCAAAATCACGGACATCACCCTCATCAAAAGCATTGTCCAGCGATAGCATCGGCACGACATGAGTGATTTTGCCGAATTTACCAGATGGTTTGGCACCAACATTTTGGGACGGGCTGTCTTTGGTCGCTAGTTCAGGAAATTCAGCCTCTATGGCTAGCAACCGCTTGCGCAGTGCATCATATTTGGCATCATCAACAATCGGTTTGTCTTGCTGGTAATAGGCATCATCGTGGATGCGTATTTCTATGGCGAGCTTGTGATGCTCCTGCTTAGCCTTGGAAAACGCTTCTTGGGCTAAAGTCAGGCCGCTCATGACGCCTGCATCAATTTACGGGCGGCGGCGCGGGCTTCGTCGGTGACGTGCTCTCCGGCCAACATACGGGCGATTTCTTCCTCGCGGGTCTCGGCAGCGAGGGTCACCACATGGGTCAATGTGCTGCCGGCCTTGGTGGATTTACTGATTAGGATTTGGTGGTTGGCACTTGCGGCCACTTGCGGGGAATGGGTGACAACCAAAACCTGCGCCCCACCAGAGAGCCGCGACAAGCGCCGCCCGACCGCATCAGCAACCGCGCCGCCAACGCCTTGGTCAACCTCGTCGAATATCATGACTTTTTGGGTTTTTCCGTCCAGTGCGCCCGCGAGCGCCACCTTGATGGCCAGCGCAAAGCGCGCCAATTCACCACCTGAAGCAATTTTTTCCAAAGGCCCAATGGGGGTGCCGGGATTGGTCGATACCAAAAACCGTACCTGGTCATGCCCCGTCGGGCCGTCGTCTACGGCGCTTAACTCCGTAATAAATTGCGCCCGTTCCATTTTCAGGGGCGGCAATTCTGCGACGACTTTCTTATCCAGATTGGACGCGGCCACTTTACGAGCTTTGCTAAGTTTAGCCGCCACAGTATTATAGCGGGTCTGCGCCTGCGCTAAACTATTTTGTGCTTTAAGTAGGTTTTCGTCGTAACCTTCCAAATCAAGCAATTCATCACCGAATTTCTGCCGCAGGTCCTGCAATCCGTCTACGTCAACATTATATTTCCGCGCCGCCGCCCGCAGGGCGAACAGGCGTTCTTCGAGTGTATCTAGCCGCCCCGGCTCGAACGTAAACGCTCCCGCCGCATCACCAACTGCGGTGCGCGCTTCGTCGAGTTCTAGGAGAGCTTTCTCCAGTGCCGCGCTGGCCATTTGCAAAGCCGCACCTGCCGCACTGGCATCATCACCTATCTTGCCGCGTACCCGCTCCAGACCAGCCAAAGCCTGCCCGATACGGCTTTCATATTCGCCGTCCTCGCCCAGCGCTTCACTAGCAGAACGCAACTCACCGAGCGCCCCCTCTGCATGTTGCAATAATTTGCGCTCAGATGCCAAATCCGCGTCTTCGCCCGGCACTGGTGCCAAGCGGTCAAGTTCGCCGATAGCGTGTTCAAAAAAAGCGCGGTCATCATCAGATTTTGCTTGGCGGGATTTTAACCGCATCAGTGCATCCGCAGCCGTTTTCAAAGTGTCATACGCCGCCGCACATGCGTCCAGCAAATCATCATGTCCACCAAATCTATCCAGCTGGCTCTGATGAGTGGTCGGATCTAAAAGACCCCGCCCATCATGTTGACCGTGAACTTCGAGCAGTGTCCCGCCAATTTCGCCGAGCAATTTCACGCTCACGGGTGCATCATTGATATAAGCCTTAGAGCGCCCTTCCGCCGTAATCGTTCGGCGCAGGACTATATCTTCGCTGTGGTCGAAATCTATATCGGCCTGCTCCAGCAAGCCCCATACTCTGTGGTCATCTGCAAATGTGAAACTCGCACTACATTGGGCTTTAGCCGCCCCGGCTCGCACCAAGCCTTTGTCAGACCGTGCGCCCGTCGCCATGCCGAGCGCATCTAATATAATGGATTTACCTGCGCCCGTCTCTCCGGTCATAGCTGTCAGACCTGCGCCCAATTCAAGATCAAGCGCGTCGATAAGAACAACATTGCGAATGGAAATTTCGCTGAGCATTTAGTCTCCCCCGACGTGCGCCATTAGAGCCTAGAACAAGCGCTCTTTCAAACGACGCCAATATCCGCGGTCACGTTCAACTTTAATTTCTTCATTGAGGTCAACGCCGTATTTAGACAGCAAATTATAGCTATCATAATACCAATCTCCGCTTGGATAGTTATAGCCAAGCACTGAACCAACCTGTTTAGCTTCGCCGATTAAACCGAGCGAAACATAGGCTTCGACCAGACGGTGCATGGCCTCTTCAACTTGTGATGTAGTTTCGTATTTCTTAACCACATTATTAAACCGCCCTATCGCGGCTAACTCTTGACCCGCACGCAGATAATAACGACCAACATCCATTTCCTTGCCTGCCAAATGGTCATGGGTAAGTTCCAATTTCAAACGAGCATCGCGGGCATAGTCAGAATCCGGGTAGCGGCGCACAACTTGCTGCAAAGACTGCTCGGCCAATACCGTAGTGCCTTGGTCTCGACCAACATCGAAAATCTGTTCATAATGGCAAATGGCGATAAGATAATAGGCATAGGGTGTGGATTCGCTCCCCGGATGCAAACCGATAAACCGCTGCGCCCCTGCTATCGCTTCTTCGTAATCACCTGATTGATAACGGGCAAATGACGACATCAACATGGAACGCCGCGCCCAGCGCGAAAATGGGTGCTGGCGCTCTACTTCGTCAAAGAACAAGACAGCTTCATCCCAACGCTTAGTATCCATTTTTTCTAAGCCACCAGTATATAAGGCCTCGGCGGGACGTTCTACATAGGCCAATTTAATTTTTTGTTTTTTGCCAAATGTCGAACAGCCACTAAATAATATGCCCGCAATAAACAGGGTCAGTATAGGGCGTAGAAAACGACCGGAATCAGTAAAAGACTTCATAGTTTGGCTCTCGTTGTTTTATCTGTATTATACCAAGGGACTTCCTAGGCACCAAAACCAGATTCTTGGGCTTAGGTCAAATAAAATAGCGTTAAGGTTACGAAAGTCAGCTTCTACAGTGCTGGCACAGCTTCTTCAAGTCTTGATACGCTTGTTGTCACACTCTTTGGTAAAGATTTCGCAGTTGCCAAATGGGCGAATTTCCAGGCTTTTGCATCGGCAAATAAAGCCAATAGCAACTGATGGTTCAGTGCGTGTCCAGCTCGCACGGTTGTTACACGCCCCAATAACGGCCCGCCCACATACATGTCGCCCAGTAAATCAAGCGCTTTGTGGCGAACAAACTCGTCGGAAAAACGAAGCCCACCTGGGTTTAAGACTTTGTCACCGTCAACCACTATGGCATTATCATAAGACCCGCCCAAACTCAGACCCGCTTCGCGCAGCGCCACAACTTCGTGGGCGCGGGCAAATGTCCGTGCAGATGCGAGACGTTCGCGAAAGGCTTTGACATCCGGCTCAATTTCAATGCGCTGGCGACCGATAGCGGCTTCGGCAAAATCTATGGTCACGTCCAAATGCAAGCAGTGATGAGGGTCTATACGAGCATAGGCCTCACCAACTTGTACTTCGACAGATTTTAAGACCTTGATATAGCGTCTGGGGGCTGGTTGTGACAGCACGCCAGCGTTTTCAATCATGTGCAAAAATTGCTCGGAACTGCCGTCCAATGCTGGCACTTCTGGCCCGTCGATTTCGATAAACACATTATCAACACCGCTGGCAGATAAGGCTGCCATCAAATGTTCAATAGTGGACACACCTACGCCTGCATAATTTGCAATTGTGGTACAGCGTTTAACGTCTGTAACCGTATCGGCGCGGACATGTATGTCATTTTCGCAAGTACTTATATCAGTGCGAATAAATACGATACCTGTTCCAACTGGTGCTGGCTTCATCACTAAATGTACGTGATGACCACCATGTAGAGCAATGCCATCACAGGCGGCGGGCGCACGTAAGGTCGCCTGGCGCTGGATCGGAATTATAGATACATCAATAGTCACACACATCTCTCATATTATCTAAACACGACCATAGACAAGCTGAGCGCCCGTTGAAACTAAAACCCTGTTACAGTATGTTACAGTATATGAACGGGAAGTAATATTGTTTAATTTCAACGACTTAAACTAATTAGCAACACTGAAAAAACCTGCTCTAAAGCGGAGTTTTTTAGTGTTAACTTTCTTACATAACGGCTTATTTACGGCGCAGGAATGACGGAATTTCCAACTCGTCGTCTTGGTCTGAACCGAACAAATCACCTGTGCGATTTACATCCGCCTCAGGCTTAGCTACCTGCATTGCTGGCTTAGTTTTTTTGCGTCCAAAAAATCCAAAAATCGGTTTGACTACGGCGGACGACACCTGAACTGGTTTATTATGGCTTGGAGTATAGGTAGACTGGGCAGGCATTGGCTCAAGGTTAGCCGTTGGCGCAATGACCGACGTATCCGGCGTGTCGGTATTCGGGCGCTGATATGTAAACGGCGCAGGTTCGTCTGGACGAGAAACGGTTTCAACCTCAGCATCAGGAGTTACCGCTTCAATCGCGGCTTCTTCCGGCTCTACAATCGCTTCTTCGCGCTCAATTTCATAATCTTCCATCGTCTCGATTGGCTGTTCCGTGCGTATAGCTTTGGGCTGCGCAATCGGCGCGAACACATCGCTGGATTCGACACCCGTCGCCACGACGGATATTCTGACGATACCGTCCAAGTCTTTGTCCAGAGCTGAGCCAATAATAATATTGGCGTCTGGATCCACTTGTCCCCGGATTAAGCTGGCCGCTTCGTCGACTTCGTATAGAGTAAGGTCAGAACCACCTGTGATATTAATCAACACGCCTTTGGCACCCTTAAGCGACACATCATCAAGCAATGGATTGGCAATGGCGCGTTCTGCGGCTTCAATAGCCCGGCGCTCGCCCGTCGCTTCACCAGTGCCCATCATGGCTTTGCCCATTTCGTCCATAACCGTGCGCACATCGGCAAAATCGAGGTTTATCAAGCCCGGTACAACCATCAAATCGGTTACACCGCGCACGCCGGAGTTCAGCACTTCATCTGCCATAGCAAAAGCATCCGCCATAGTCGTGCTTTCGGTGGCAACGCGGAACAAGTTTTGGTTCGGAATTACGATCAATGTATCAACGCTATTATAAAGAGCCTCAATACCAGACTCGGCCAACGCCATACGGCGCGAACCTTCAAATTGGAACGGCTTGGTAACGATAGCTACAGTGAGAATACCCCGATCACGAGCCGCACGAGCAATGACAGGTGCTGCCCCTGTCCCCGTTCCGCCGCCCATGCCAGCGGCAACAAACAACATATGGGTTCCGTCCAAATGCTCCATGATTTCGTCCAAGGAACTTTCAGCTGCTTCTTCGCCGACTTCTGGGCGCATGCCAGCGCCAAGGCCTTGGGTTATCGCACCGCCCATTTGGATACGGCGATCGGCTTTGGACAGTGCCAATGCCTGAGCATCAGTGTTTGCGACGAGAAACTCAACCCCGCCAAGACCGCTATCAATCATATTGTTAACAGCGTTACCGCCCGCCCCACCGACGCCAATAACGACGATGCGTGGTTTCAGTTCAGGGGATTTGGGTATGGAAATATTGATACTCATGTGGGTGCCTGTTGTTTAGGTGTGCATTATGGTTTGCAAATACTTAATGGCAAAATCCATTAAAATCCTTTAACATTGGTTAACCAAGTTAACAAATTCGCAGAAATATTGGAACACAAGCACAAAGTGAGTTAGCACTATATGACGCAGATTTCAGCCCTAGCCCTTCAATCCGGGCCTTCTAAATTATTCAGCTTAGACTTACCTAATAATATGAGCAGCATTCTTCGTCCGGTTTTCAGTATGGGATACAAAACTTTGGACAGGGTTTTCGATTTAAAAATCAGATAGTTAAGGCGGTTAAAAACACCAGTGCGCGTACTCATAAGCGCTAAGGCGTGTATGGCATCAGCCCCCCAATAAAACGTGTCCCCTATCTTTAAGACGAAACCTTGATCCATATCTATACCGCGCTTATTGATTTCTTCCATAATCGGCGGATTATCGCGTGCATTCAATATGGTCATATTTCCAGCAGCTTTTTTTATGCTAACCACTCGACAATAATGGCGGCAGACCGGACATTCCTGATCATATACAAGAATTACACTAGGGGGTTTCACAGCTTATATTTGGGTTTGTACTCAGCCGCTCCGCTATACTCCGTCCCGCAAATTTCTCCCCGATAGGTGAATTGATCTTTCTGCGGCCAGTGTATTTCTGCGGCTGAATAGGTTTCTCTTTTTACGGCTACGGGTTTTTGCGAAAACACCTTCTCCCTCAACACAAACCGCAAATCGCGGTTGGCTAGATGCGGGTTATCTTGAAAAAACACCAAAAATGCCTCCTCGTTAAATTGGCGGCATCTGAATACATAACGTAAATTTGCATCTCGGAAATTACTGCTTTTATATTTTGCCCTAGGAATAACGACTTGCTTTGAACTGATGTCGAACACGCTCAATTTGGCTCTGTAATTGGGCTTGGTGTACATACCGTAGCCACCTAATTTCCAAGGGTTTATTAGCCCCTTGGACACCAAAGTGAGGTGGGTAATAATCCAGAGTGTGTGCAGAGCCAAAAGCCCGATAATAATTATATGCCTACCAGACAATTTTTTGAGTTTTGCAACAGAAAGCTTAGGTAACATGGCGGATAAACTCCCCAATCCCGTGCATATCTACCACGAGCAAAATGCAGCAAATTACGAACAGACGATGTGACATACCGACCTTAAACGCTACACAAAGAAGTGCAATATTCAACACTTGAAAATTCATCTCATCGGCATATAAACCCGCACCAAGCAAAAAGCTGATCTCGACAAACAAAAACAACAAAGAACGCACACCAACCAACAATAAAACGCCGACAGTAAATTGCCACGCAAGCAGAAAAATGCCAATGAACCGATGCCAGCCACACGGAATCAGTAGCGTCGCATCCGAACACATAAATTTAAACATGTTTTCTGTGGTGCTACCATAATGGCTTAAATACGCAATATATGAGCCATCCCAATATGTGCCCGCCAATATTTTTTGGGCAAAAGCACCCAGCATGACGACGCCCAACGTAATTCGCAAATAATCTGAGAATAGTGGGGCTTGCCAAAATTTCGCAAATAATAATGCGGCAGGGATCGTCCACACTGCCAACCAGCTGTGGTTCGCATATGTTACCCAGTCCGTAAAAATAGATGGGAGTAAAAACAACACAAATATGAAAATCGCTATGCGGCTAAACTTTTCGACCAATACAAATGGGAGCGTTAAAAACATGCCGATCAAGAATAGAACAGGCTCCAACCCCACATCGCCACTCATTTTGAACATTCGGCCAGCTTTTTCAAAACACACAGACAGCATAGCCGTCATCAACGCCAAACGGTTTAGACTCCCCTTAGAACTGTCGGACAATTCCTTGCTAGACGGCCAAAGAAAATTCGAAATTTTCGAGCCAATTTGAGCCTGTGCAATCATAGTTTTACTCGCAATATATTATACGCCTAAAGCCACAACCCTCATCAAATATGAAATTTGTATCTCACCGTCGTGTACCTTACTCGAATTAACAAACCATAAATTGGTTTGTTAATTCGAGTGGTTTCCAACTCACGCGCAACTACAGGGCAATTGCATATGGATTTTCAAAATATGTTCTATTAAAAGGCACTCCTCTTCATCCTCACCCCGCAGGCGGGGTGAGGATGAAAGGCAATACCTTATGACGAAAACAATATACTTGAAAATCCATATGCGATAGCCCAGCGCACAAATATGGCTGTTGAGGTGAGGACATATTACAATTGCCCGAGACTGCAAGTATAAGGGTGTTTAAAGCTGGCTATGGGTTTTATTAACGCAAATCATTTGAGCTTTTTTAACTCTGTTTCTTGCCTATACCTTTAACTTGATATGTTAGATTTGTTTTCTGGGATAGAGGGTGCTTAATGTTTTCATTTGCAAATCGACTGCGAAACTGGGTGTATACGGGCGCGGCGGCTTTCGCATACCTAGGTATTTTTTTGGTCTTATGCGTTACTTCAAGTAGTGCGGGGACAGTTGATCGACCTTTCTTCCGCGCCCAATCCATAGTTGTTGTTTTGGGCGGCGATGATTTTAGTGAAAATGGCGGCACGGCTCTCTTTGCCGTAGATTTCAACCTCCTGGACAGCGCATCCGGTACACTTGCCAATGACATTATTGCGGCGGACGGTGTGACAACGAATTATAATACGGGTCAATTCAACGCTATTTCCAACGGTACGGATAGCGGTTATGAATTTGAAATTGTTGACCCGGTCTCGGGCGGTGTGTTCACTTCTGTGGGGCCGCACCAAACGCTGGACGCTAATGATTCCTATTCAGAATTTGAACTGGACGGCACAACAGACATAGATTTGGTCACTGGCAGGCGTGCTTCACAATTCCTCGTAGCAAGCAATGCCGCCTTTGACATTTATGCCCAAGCCAGCGACCTCGTGGCTACCGGAGATTTTAGCGCTTATGATTATAGCAATATCCGCTACCGCTTGCGGTTAACCGTTGCGGTTGCGGGGCGTCATGGTGCCAATGCCCAAAACCCGTCTAACGGGGGTAGCGGCATTATAACAAGTATTAACCGCTTGAACTTGATGAGCGCCGCCCCGACCAAAGTCTTTGACGGCGGCAGGCGCACAGCCGCTTCTCGGGGTTCTCTGCTGGACCACGCAGTCAGCTTCCGGTCACGCTATAATCTTACCGGTGCGGGTGCCGCAGTCAATAATTATGACCTCTCAATGGGCGCAGGCGCCTTGGGTGCGACTGTGACCTATACGATTTACACACCTTGAACCCAGTGCGCACTCATTCTTCTGGTGTGAGGTCGTATTTTGGGCGTTCTTCGGCAAGGCATTTTGCCCGCAACCACGGTTGGATTGAAGATTTGTTCGTTGTGGGGCTTTTAATGGAAGGCTTGAAACGCTCTTCAAGAGTATCACCAGCAGGGTCAATACTCGCCTCGACCTCACCTGTTTTGCCACTTTCAATATCTTGCCAAATCTTCTCCAAAGCTTCATCTAACGCATTTGCTGGACGGTCTTCAAATTTCATGACCTCCATATTTTTAAACACTTCCATAGGGTCCGTAGCTGGGAGAAAAGCCTCATTGGTGGACGGCACATCCAGAGGGCGCTCGCCGAAACTTTCGGCCATAGTGTAATTCTTGGCCCATGCTTCCAACTGGGAACAATCCAGATCAGCAATGTTTTCAATGCTATTACCTAGATTTATTTTTTTCTGTGTCCCAAAATAATCAGGGGCGTTATTTTCTGTTTGGCTGGCGATTATACTCTCGCGGTAAATCGTGTCCCAGCTTTTATTGGCTGCTGGGCTGAAAGCGTAATAGATAGCCATCAACGCAATCATCAAACAGACCAAAATAAATGCACCATTGCCGTCAAACCATTTCAGGAATTTATCCATTCTTGGACTCGGCTTTTTGATTAAGCGTCGCTGGTTAAATTGACTATAATTAGCGTGCGCAGGATCGGCACGAAGGTCGATTTTCTTTAGGTCACCGTAAGTCGCATCCTCATGCTGGCGGAAAAATTTGTCGGCGAGCCAGTCATAGACGACCGGGTTGAAATGCACAGAATTACGGTTGTTCTGCCAGCCAAACCGTTCAAACACCAAATGGGCTATGGTCAAATCAAGTTTGGGTTTAACATTGGCATCTTCGTCGAAAAACCCGTGAATATTGAGCATATAATTCAAAAGAGCATTCTCAAAATCTGAATAGACATCAATATCGTCCAACCGCTCATCATCCAAAATCGCCGTCCAGCTACCAACATTCCCTGCCCCCCACGGCGAATTGATAAGGGTATGAACCTCGTCCATCAATTGCTCAACAATCGTTGGGTAACTTATTTCGGGCGGAGTATCGGCGGCGTCCTGTGCCAGCACCTCCCAATCTGGGTCAACTTCAATAACACTTTCATTGGTGATTTCATTGGTGACATCATTGGCTTGCTGCTCATGATAGCTAATATGCGCCCGCGCAGCATCATAAGCCGCCCGTAGCTCCATAAACCCCTTCGGATCTTCGTCTTGGCGAATGGTTTTTAGCTTCGCAGCATAGGCACGTTTTACAGCACGCAAGTCCGCGTCTGCTTCCACCTCCAATACTTTCCACCATGCGGCCATTAAAAAATACTGCGGTCTTCGAACGCTTTCAAATGCGGTTCGATTTCTTCGCGGGTTTCTGTTATTTCGTGTTTGTTTTGCCGGGCTAGGACAGCTTCGAAAACTGTGATCATATGTTGGATTTCTTGGCGTACATCGCCCAGGTGATTTTCATATGCTTTGGCTAATCTAGCCATAAAAGCAACATTGGCCGTCTCGTCGCGCGGATGGACTTTTAGCTTGTCCAGTTCTTTGAACCGGGCATCAATTTCGGACTTCGTAAGTGCGCCCGGATTACCTTCTATGACCAAACGGCTGACTTTCTTGGTCGAGAGGACTTCGACCAGAACTTCCAAAACACCTGATACATCATAGGTAAACCGAATATCGACGGCCTCGTGTTCTTTGTTGTTTTTGGGGAGTGAGATATTCACCTGACCCAAAAAAACATTATTGTTAACACGGGGCGCTTCGCCTTGGAATATCCGCAAATTAAGCTGGGTTTGCCCTTTGCGAATTGTCGAATTGATAACGGAACGCGACACCGGAATGACTGTATTACGCTCAATTATGGGCTGGAAATGCCCGTCTTCGTGTTGGCCGCGAGCTATTTCGATAGCGACTTCTGTGCCCAAAGTGAACGGGCAAACATCGGTCATGACAATATCGTCCAGCGCACTGTGGCGGCTCACCAGCCCGGCCTGTACGGCAGCCCCCATAGCAATAACATGGTCGGGGTTTATGTTGTGAACGGGGAAGGTTTTGAACATACGAGCGATTAGGGAACGCACGACAGGCATACGTGTCGCCCCCCCGACCAAGACAACTTGGTCGATATTTTCAGCCCGTAGGCCAGCGTCCATGACCGCACGTTGGATAGGATGGCGGAGTTTTTTCAACAAGCCCTCCACTAATTGTTCAAATTTATTGCGGGTCAAACTCAGGGTCTGCTCATTGGATTTATCATCAATAAATTTAAACGAGACTTCATGCTCGCTCGACAATCTGGCTTTGGCTTGGTCGGCTAGGTCGCGCAGCATTGCGGCTTTCTTAGCAGAAAATTTATCCAGCGGCGCCTCTAACTTCTCCGCAAAATGTTTGGTGACAACATCGGTAAAATCTTCGCCGCCCAAAAACGCGTCGCCCGCAGATGCCCGCACCTCCATAACCCCGTCGAACATTTCTAGTATGGACACATCAAATGTACCGCCGCCGAGGTCCACCACCAAAAACGTGCTTTCTCCGTCTTTGTCGTTGAGGCCATATGCCAGCGCCGCAGCGGTTGGCTCGTTGATCAGGCGCTCAACCTTTAGCCCGGCAATTTGCCCAGCCGCCATGGTCGCCTTGCGCTGCACATCATTGAAATAAGCGGGCACGGATATAATCGCCCGCTCCACCGGTGCGCCCAAATAGGCTTCGGCGTCGGCCTTGAGGCTGGCGAGAACCAGTGCTGACAAATCTTCGGCGCGGTAATGTTTACGGCCAAGTTTCTGCCCCCAATTTGTCCCCATATAACGCTTGAAGCGAGACTGGGTTAGCTGGGGGTGCGTCACCAGCCTATCCTTGGCGGCCTGCCCCACAAGCACATGCCCTTTATCCGATAAGCCAACAGCCGACGGCGTTAAAAAATCGCCAAGTGCGTTGGGAATGAGTTCTGGGCCGTCGTCCGTAAACACCGAAATCAGTGAATTAGTCGTTCCCAAATCAATACCAACAATGCTCATAAAATTCCCTATAAACAAACACCCATAAACAAACACACTGTATCGCAAACAAAAATGCACTGTTCAAGTGCGAATAGAAGTTGAGATTGACGGGTAATTACACTGTGCCTATAGACTATACTTAATATCCGCTAATATAAGGGAAATTCATGCTCTATCTTTTACCCATCATCGCGCCCGTAGCGGTTCTTTACGGTGCCACCAGATTTCTCAAAGGCGAAAACCTGTCCAAATACGACGAGGATATTCCCGTGACATTTGAATGCGACCCAGATTCTGATGGCCTGAAAAAGATGAACGCATATCTGTTTGAGAATTTCGAGAAACCAGCCAAAGGGCATTCAGGCGGCGAGCCTGTTTCCACCAAACGCGAGCGGTTTGAGCAAGGCGGCCTGACGCGCGATTTTCCAAAAGTTACTTTCACACCCCTATCTATTCCCGCAGGATGGGGAGATATTGGCGGCGAATGGGTGACAACAAAGAAATCAGACCCCGACAAACGCATCCTTTATATTCACGGCGGTGCTTTCACAGTTGGGTCGGCGATTTCCCACCGTCCCCTGACCAGTAAATTAGCCGAACTGACCGGAGCCAGTGTCTGCGCGATTAATTACCGCCTGATGCCCGAGCACAAACGCATGGCCAGTGTCAAAGACAGCCGCACCGCCTATAAATGGATATTAGAGAACGGGCCGGACGGGCCGTTCTCCGTCAAAAAGCTTGCAGTTGCCGGCGATAGCGCGGGCGGCAATCTCACCCTGTCGACCATTCAATGGGCGCGCAATGAAGGCTTGCGCCCCGCCGATGCAGTCGTGGCACTGTCCCCTGCGACCGACGGCACATTTTCAGGCTCCAGCATTCGGGACAATATCGACACGGATCATATGTTGCGCCCCATGGTCAAAAATCTGGTGAATATACCCCAAAGCCTGCTGCTATGGGGCAGTTTAAAACAGCTCGGCGTCTCGCCGTCCAACCCCAGTGTGTCGCCAATATTTGGCGATCTCGCCGACCTCCCCCCAACACTAATCCATGCCAGTAGCGCAGAAATCCTCTATGATGATGCAAGGCGCTATGCCGCCAAAGCGAGAGCCGCAGGCTCGGACGTAAAGCTACAAACATGGTCACATATGCCCCATGTCTGGCAAATCTTCGATACCATGCTCCCCGAAGCAAATGATGCCCTCAAAGAAATCGCAGCATTTTTGAAAAGCCACGGCTTATAAATTAGCCTGCGCCGTCTTGTACCGCTTGCAAAACCCGCAGCAGATTACCGCCCCAGATTTTTTCTATGTCGGCTTCGGAGTATCCCCGCTTGACCAATTCCGCAGTGACACTTTCAGTTTCGGCTGCATTTTCCCAGCCGACTACACCGCCGCCGCCGTCAAAATCTGACGAAATACCCACATGGGCAATCCCGGCAATTTTTACGGCATGATCTATATGGTCGGCAAAATTAGCAACCGAAGCGCGGGGCGCAATATCGTATACTTGCTTTGTCCTCTTTGTGTACTCTGCGCGCACATCCTTGCTCATGGCTGAACGGGCCGCGCGGGTTTCCAGCCCCATATCAGCCTGCACCTGCGCGATATAGGCGACCTGTTCGGCGGTACGGACTTTCACATAGGAATCGAATGCCACGATTTGAACTACACCGCCATTATCCGCCAAGGCTCGTAATTGCTCATCATCTAGATTGCGTGCATTGTCCGCCACCGCCTTAACACCGCTGTGAGACGCAATCACCGGAACCGTTGACAGGTTAATGGCCTGCATCATGGTTTTTTTGCCAGTATGGGACACATCGACCATAATCCCGGCTTTGTTCAGGGCGACAACCAAATCCTTGCCCAGGGGCGACAAGCCACCGTGCATATCTGTAGTTTGACCGTCGTCTTTATTGGGGTTGGAACTGTCACCAAATTGGTTATGCCCAAAATGGGTCAGGCCGACATACCGCACACCGCGTTTTGCCCACATGGGCACATCATCCACGGACGGCCCAAGGGGAAATGCGTTTTCCATACCAATCAGCGCCGCCCGCTTGCCAGATTTATGTATGCGCCGGACATCAGCCGCCGTGAACGCCAGTTCAATGCGCTCTGGGTATGTTTCAGTCATTTTTTTAATGGCCGCGTACCGGGTCTCGGCTATCTTGCGGGCTTCGGCGTATTTGGCTTCATCAATTTTAGCAATATCGGTTTGCGGTATATAGACAATGAAAAATGCCGCGTCCAAACCGCCAGCAACCATTTTGTTCAAGTCCACTTGTGCAACGGTGTCCGTCCCCGGATCCATCTCCGGTGTCATATAATTAAGCGGCACATCCACATGGGTGTCTAGGGTAATCACGTTTGCATGAACGGTTTTGGGGTCAAGCTCGCTTGTGCAAGCGCCAAGGGCAAGCAGGCTTACCGAAATAGTTATTGCCGTTATTTTTTTCATTTTCTGTTCCCTTATTGTATTGCTTAAAATCCGCCGCCCGTGCGGAAACCACCGCCGCCACCACTTGGCCGGCTGATGCGTGGGGCACGCCTTGGTGTGCTTCTCGGCATGCGGGTTGGTCTGCTCCGCCTTGATGAACCCCGCCTTGTGGAGCGACCACCGCCCCATCCGCCAAAGCCACCTGAGTTGCCGCCGCCAAAACCACCTGAACTTCTGGGCAGGCGCATGGCTTCACCCCAATCTCCGCCCCCGAAACCGCCGCCCAAACCACCTCTTGAGCGTCCTCTTGAATTGCCTTTTGAGCTACGTTGAACCGTGCGCTGAGCGCGTTCTATTTGCCGCCAAACATCGCCGCTCGATAACATACCGCCGACCAATTGCATGAGCAAAGTCCCCATAAGATTACTGCGCGGGAATTGAGAGGTCGGCGCATCAAAGCGCCGATTTTTAAACTTGCGCCGCAATTGCTCAAGCTCGCGCAGGCTGTCTTGATATTTCGCCAGCAAAACTTGCGCTTCTTCTTGGTCATCTTGCAGGTCTTCGGCGCGGCGCGCATATTCGGCGATACGGACAATAGCCTGATCATCATCACGGCTACGGGTTTGCGCCGCAAGCCGTTTCAAGTTCGGCAGGTTTTTGCGTTGTAGCGTATTCACCAACAAATCAATCGCCTCGCGGTAAGGCGCACTATCGCCACCGCTCACCTTGGCTTGCTCAGTGCGCAAGGTTTGGTGTTCTTCTTCACGCTTCTCTATATCCGCATCAATTTTATCGAGTTTTTTCTGAGCCGATAGCGACGCTTGCTTAAGTTTTGTGACGCCCTCGCGCACAAGTGTCGTTTTTTCGGCCTTTTCCAAAGCCTGCTCAGCGGCTTGGTGTTTCTCTACCAACGCTTCCACATGGCCAGCAAGGCGCGCCGGAATGTCGGTGAGTTTCTTGTAATTCAGCGCCGCCTCGCGGTAATTCCCCTTGCGTGCTAAAATGCTATCAAACCATTTGGTCAAAAACCAGCCTTTAGCTTTTTTGGTGCCGTAACCACGGTTTTGCAAATAGGTAAAATATGGGTCGTTCCGGTAGGGTGCGCCCTTTTCCTCCACATCGGCTTCGGCCAATTCTTGTTTGGCTTGGGCGCGGTATATGGTCGCCTCTGCCGTCTCCTCAGCGGCTTCCAAAGCTTGGTAATCAGGGTCTTTGGCCAGTTTCTTTTGGCAAGCCTCCGCAGATTTCTCAAAAGCCTTAACCGACGAATCTACTATTTTTTCCTGAGTACGGCGTGCATCTTCCAATTTCGCGATCCGCATCAGACTGGCATCTGCTTTCCTTATAAGCCGGGCTTCTTCCTTGGCGTGTGCTGCCAATAGTTTCGCCGCCTGCCTGTCCACATAGCCGAGCGAACCATCGCCGCCGCCATCATAAATGACCTCTAGCCTCACCTTGGCAATATCGCCGTAAGCCGAGATTTGCCTGCGGTTAATATCCGCCAAAGCCTCAGAGGCCCGGCTCGGTAGTTTTGCCGCCTTCGCCACTTGGACGCGCGCCGTGCTTATGGCACTGTCAATATCATGTAGTGCTTTTAGTCCGCTTACCGTCATATCACCACTCCACAATCAGACCACCCGAGGTCTTTATGCTATAATCAGGTTTAAGGTATCCGCGCTTTTTATTACCAATCACCGCATTTTGGATTATCTGGTCATCTTTTTTATCCGCAACAACCCGGTAAAACACGTCCTTTGAAACCCGAACCCCCCATATATTGGTGCGTTTGGTGACCCGGTCTTCTTCGCTTTCGATGGTAATCATTTGCGGTTTACCGTTGGCGCCTATGCCCTCAACAATAAGATAATAATTGCGCACATTTGGGTTATTATCATGCAGGCGAAACACGCCGCTATTCTCGCCGGGGCGCGATACGATGCGTAATTGGTATTGGTTATTCATGTCAGCTGATAAGGTTTTTATATCCTGTACGGCTTGCTTCGCCGCTTTCTCGTCGCCAGCATTTACCGCCCCGAGACCGCCATTATAAAGCGCATTAACCTTGGCTTTCAGAGCCGAAGTTTTGGCAATAGCGACCCCCCTATCCCGCGCAGAGGATAATGCTTTTGGAATTTCTACGCCGAGAGCCTGTGCCAGCCGTTTTGCTTCTGCGGCGTCCGCACTACGCCTGGCATCAGCTTGTTGTTCCGCCTGCACCAATGCATTTTTTTTGGGAACCTCAATCAGCGCATATTCCAAACCGACCGCCAGAACAATCATGCCCAGCCCAATCATGACCGGCTTGCCCCATTTAGAGCGGTTAATATAGGCTTTGGACAAAAAACCGCCTTTCACAGGCTCATAGGCAAAACGGTGGTCATCCAGCGCCCTTACGCCTTCGCGTAATATACGATCTGGTACCTCAATACCTTGATTTTTGTAAATCACCCGCAGACGGTCGATTAATTGTTGTTCACGCTCCGGCGCTGATAAGTCTTTCTCAAGCAAGACCGCATCATTTCGCAAAGTATCAACCACATCCATGGCCAACATGACATCATCAAGCTTGCGCTTGTCAAATTTGGGTGCTGTCACCGCCTGCTCCTGACCGACACCAAAATCAGACAATTGCACCTGCGCGGATTGTTGGTCTTTAGACAATGTTTTGTCCTGTTAGGTCGTCGTTTTTGAAATACCAAGCAACGGGTGACCCCGAGAGTGCATTACCCCTCACCTTGTTCCTCTCCCATAGGGAGAGGAGACCCAAACACAACTTTTTGTGATTACGGGATTTCACTGATAACGCCATCGTAACACCTTGGTGTAACAAATTACAAAGGCGGGTGCCACACCGTCTCCTCTCCTTTTGGGAGAGGAACAAGGTGAGGGGTAAAGGGTTATTGGAGAAACAAACCACTAGTTCAAATTCAGTACATTGCTCGCGCCCTGCTCGGCTAACCGTGCCATGCGGCGTTTACCGTCCTCAACCGCAATGCGGATTTCTTTGGAATTGGCCGTGGCCATGCGGCGCATATCTGCAATAATTTCGATAGAGCGCTCTTGGTACGACACAACACTATCCAGCAATTTCTTGACCGCAGCTGCTTTTATGGTCGGGCCATAGCCCGCCTCTAGCGCCGCTTCTTGCACCTTAGTGCCAACATCACCCAATGTTTCCAAACTGTCTTCAATGCCCTTTTTCATAGCGTTCAAGGTTTTGGTGCTTTCGTGTAATCCGTGCATAGATGTGAAGGCAGCAGTTAGTGCCGTCAACACAGTTTCATTAGTGCCGAAAAAACTGATACTTTGAGCGTAAATACGTTCTTTGGCATTCGTCGTCTGGTGCAAACGCGCCATAACAACTTCGGACGTATTATAACCAATCGTAAGATTATCCGATAAGTCCTTGGAGATTTGGTATTTCTTATCCATAGCCTGTAAGGCACGTAAAGCTTCGTCGCGGCGCAGCTCAAGCTTTGCCCGCTCCGCCGGATCGTCCCCGCTAAAGGCCTCAACAATATTACCAGCTTCGGTTACTTTTTTCTTGGCGCGATCCAATTTGGCCTTAGCTTTTTTAAGAACCTGTAGCGCCAAGACTTCCGAATTTTTCATGGCACCTCTAAAATCCATATAGGCGTCCAAAATTTTCTGCTCCCGTGTGACTTGATTTTGCGTTTCTTCAGCAACATCCAAATACAATTTTTTAATCTTGCCAAACCGCTTGGCAATCGTGCCACGTGTCATTTTCATCCAGCCGTTTTGCATACGCTCAATGGTCGTAATCTTACCGTCCTCAAATTGGTCAACCAAGGCTTTGGCGTCATCACGGATAGAATTAAACGCTGTGGTAATCCCCTCATAGCGTTCACCAATACGAAAACCGCTAACTTGCTCACGTACAACTTCGTTAAAATAAGACGCTTGGTCGAGTGTGCGTGCAATGGCCGTGATTTTTTCTTCGTCCAGATCTGAAATTTGATCGAGGAGCGTAATCACTGGAACCGGGTCAGATTTACCACTAAGTAGCCCAAGCTCGCGCAATTTGCCCATAGCACGGTCAAGGTATTGTAGAGTTGAAAGAGATTTAGCCATTTTTTCCACCTATAAAAATTTGATATAACCGTCATTACTGTGTTTATCAGCTAATGACAAATGGAATCCGCCTTTCTATATAAGGCGCATGAGTAATGTATCAGACCATATCCCAGAACAAGCCCCGCGTATTGGCAATGCCTTCACCCGTTTTATTGGCCGCATGTTACTGCGCTTAAAAGGTTATAAAATCGAAGGCAAATTCGCCGACGAGCCAAAAATGATTCTCATCGCCGCCCCCCATACCTCGAACTGGGATTTGATCATTGCCCTTGGCACTATTTTATCTCTGGGAGTACGGATTAATTTCATGATGAAAAAATCTGCATTTTTCTTTCCGTTCAAAAACCTGTTCATGTCTCTTGGCGGTATGCCCATTGACCGTGCTAACCCGAAAGCAACGGTCAAACAAATCATTCGCACGTTCGAAGAGCGGGATAAATTCTGGTACGCGATATTGCCCGAAGGCACGCGCAAACCTGTGGACACATGGAAGGCCGGATTTATCCGCATTGCCCGCAAAGCCAATGTACCTATTTATATGATGGGTCTAGACGCACGCACAAAAACCCTACATCTCGACAAGCTGGTGCTAACGGTGGACGATATTAAAGGCGGGCAGACGGGCAAAGCAATAGAACAAGCCGAAGAGCTACGCCTCTATGCCAAAGAAAAATTCTGCGGCATAAACCCGGAAAATAATTAATGTCCATTATCACCATTGAACAATTAGCCGCTACCAAAGGCCCCCTGCTCGGGATTGATCCAGGCACCAAGACATTTGGCTTGGCCGTGAGCGATACGACGCGCCTAATCGCAACGCCTGTAGAGACCATACGCCGCAAGAAATTCACCCCGGACGCCACAAAAATATTCGCACTTTATGATGAGCGCGAATGTTCCGCCATGATTATCGGTAATCCGGTCAACATGGATGGTTCCGAAGGCCCGCGTAGCCAGTCGGTTAAGGATTTCTGCGCCAATCTGATAAATTTGCGCGACATTCCCATATTTCTCTGGGATGAACGCCTATCCACTGCAGCCGTCACCCGCACATTGTTGGAGGCCGACACATCACGCGCTAAACGAGCACAGGCCGTTGATAAGTTGGCGGCCACATATATATTGCAGGGCGTTCTGGATAGATTGCGGGCTTAACCAGTTGAATTCCTGGCCGCCTGCGTCGCCAATTTCAGCAAGACATGCAAATCCTCCTGCCCACTTTGTGAAGCAACAGTGCACAACTCTTGTAACATATCAGTGATATAGTCACGTGCTGCATTAGCAGGAACACCCGTGCCAAGATTTTCTGTTAGAACCTTACCGTCGGTATTCGTTTTCATTATAGCCTCCCTTGCCATTAACGCAATGATTGCATTTAATCGTTATGATTGTAAAGCGGAAAGTACATTCGCGTACCAAAATGTGTTTTTTTATACGGTCGGTTGACTTTTAAGTTCTCTTCCCCCAGTTATCGCCAAAATTTCCTCCCCGTAATATGGTGTCTTTATGAATTTAGTGATTGTGGAATCGCCGGCGAAAGCCAAAACGATAGAAAAATATCTAGGCAAAGATTATAAAGTCCTCGCCAGTTTCGGGCATATTCGGGATTTACCGTCAAAAAACGGCTCTGTGCGCCCCGAAGAAGATTTTGCCATGGATTGGGCCGTGGACACGCGCGCCAAGAAACGCATTACCGACATTGTCAATGCGCTGAAGACCTCTGACAAGCTTATCCTCGCGACTGACCCGGACCGGGAAGGTGAAGCTATTTCGTGGCATTTGCTGGAAGTTCTTGAGAAGAAAAAAGCCCTGAAAGGTAAGCAGGTCGAACGGGTCGTGTTCAACGCTATCACCAAAAAATCTGTCACTGACGCTATCAAAGCGCCGCGCGAATTGGACATGGAACTGGTGAATGCCTATTTGGCGCGCCGGGCGCTTGATTATTTAGTGGGCTTTACTTTGTCGCCAGTGCTGTGGCGCAAATTGCCGGGTGCGCGGTCTGCCGGACGGGTACAATCCGTATGCTTGCGTCTGATTACAGAGCGCGAAACAGAAATCGAGCAGTTTCAAAATCAAGAATTTTGGACGGTCGAAGCCGACATTGCCAGCACTAAGGGCAAAAATTTCCCAGCCAAATTAGTCGCGCTGAACGGTGATAAGCTTACCAAGTTTTCATTGGGCGACGAAAAAGCCGGTCATGCAGCACGGGATGCCGTCAAGGCCGCATCCTTGTCTATAACGTCCGTGGTCGCTAAACCTGTTAAACGCAACCCCTTGCCGCCCTATACGACATCAACCTTGCAACAAGACGCATCGGGGCGCTTAGGTTTTTCCGCCACCCGCACCATGCAAACGGCGCAAAAACTGTATGAAGGCATAAATATCGGCGGCGAGACCGTTGGTCTCATTACTTATATGCGGACGGACGGTGTCTCCATGGTCGGTGAAGCCATCACCGAAGCCCGCTCGACTATCACCAATACATTCGGCGCTAAATATCTACCCGAAAAAGTTCGCATTTATAAGTCCAAAGCCAAAAACGCCCAAGAGGCTCATGAAGCCATCCGCCCCACCAGCTTTACCCGCACGCCCAAAGATTTAAACCTATCTGGTGACCAAGCCAAATTATACGAGCTTATCTGGAACCGGGCTATGGCCAGCCAAATGGCAACAGCGCAATTAGAACGCACCACCATTGAAATCGGCGATAAAGCGGGAACGGTTGGCCTGCGCGCCAGCGGTACGGTGGTTCGCTTTGACGGATTTATGGTATTGTACCAAGAACGCGCTAAAAAGGCCGCCGCAGATAATGTGCGCCTGCCAGACGTAGCTGCTAATGATATGGTTGTGGCGGAAAAAGTGGAAGCCGAACAACACTTCACCCAACCACCGCCGCGTTATTCCGAAGCTTCCCTGGTCAAGAAAATGGAAGAGCTGGGCATTGGCCGCCCGTCCACATACGCGTCCATATTGAAGGTTTTGCAAGACCGGGACTATGTCACCTTGGATAAAAAGCGGTTCATCCCCGCCGACAAAGGCCGCTTGGTGATTGCATTCCTCGAAGAATTTTTCACCAAATATGTGCAATATGACTACACGGCGGAACTAGAAGAACGGCTCGATCTGGTTTCGGACGGTAAATTGGAATGGAAGAAACTCCTCGCCAATTTCTGGGAAGGGTTCTCCGCCCAAGTAGACGGCACCAAAGAATTGCGCATCACCCAGGTTTTGGACGCCCTAAATGTCGCCCTCGGCCCCATGGTATTTCCCGAAAAAGAAGACGGCTCCGACCCGCGCAAATGCCCAAGCTGTGACGATGGCCAGCTTAGTTTAAAGGTTAGCCGTTTTGGCTCCTTCATTGGCTGTACCAATTACCCTGAATGTAAACACACACGCTCATTCGGCAAAGGCGGCGATGATGCCCCATCCGAGGATAAAGTGCTGGGCGTTGACCCGGACAGCGGCCTTGATGTTTGGCTAAAAACCGGACGCTATGGCCCCTATGTGCAGCTCGGCGAAGACAAGAAGCCAAAACGCACCAGCCTGCCCAAAGACTGGCCCTATGACAGCATTGACCTTTTCAAAGGCCTCAAACTCCTGTCCCTACCCCGCCATATCGGCGACCACCCGGAAGACGGTAAGAAGATTAGCGGAGCCATTGGTCGTTACGGCCCTTATATTTTGCACGCAGGTGTCTATGCCAATCTTGAAAGCGCTGACGAAATGTTCGAAGTTGGTGTTAACCGCGCTGTGGTTCTACTAGCCGAGAAAAAAGCCAAACGCGGCGGCGGCGCAGGGGCGCTCAAGGAGCTTGGTGAACACCCAGAAACCAAGAAACCCGTCAAGGTCATGGCCGGGCGCTACGGCCCTTATGTAAAATGCGAAAAGATCAACGCCACCATCCCCAAAGATGTCGACCCTAATGATGTCACTATGGAAATGGCCGTCGAATACATAGCCGCCAAAATCGCTAAAGGGCCTGCTAAGAAGAGGAAAAAAACTGCGGCTAAGAAAAAACCTTCAAAGAAAAAGAAAGCAGCAGCAGCGAAAAAGAAAGCACCTGCTAAGAAGAAATAATCCTCAACAAGCCTATACGCCCTAACTGAACAATTCCGGGCATTCCCGACAGCATTTATTGTTGACTATAATATAGATCAAATGCAGCGTTGCCGCCCCGGCTAGCAAGCAGAAAAACGAGATATTGGCGTAAGAGAAAAACGCCCATACGATAACCACAACCGCGATCATAGTCATACCAAAAATCCGCATATGTTTATAGGTAGATAGCATAGGCGGTATAATCAAAAGCACCATATAAATTGCATAAGTACCCCAACGCGGGATAATATAATCCAGCAACATAGTGTCTTCATAGGTGATAGATTTATTGCTAATTTTCACTTGCACCCAGTCAGGATTAAACAAATGCGGGATATACAGCGTCAAGCCGAATATGAGGCCTGCTAAGGCAAAGAGCATAAGCGGTTTCTTGCGTTTACTGCCGGGGGGTTCTAGGAAATACATGGCAAAGGGCACCCATGTCGGCCACATCAACCAGGAAAACAAAATGAAGCCCATAGCAGCCCACCAAATCATATCCGGCGTTCCTGCGTTCAAACCCATCCAGACATGACCCTCCATAAATTGCTGGATACCAGCAAATATCGGCATGAGAGCAATGGGCAGATAGCGCTTGTTAATCGTCCAGGCCCTCCAGACGGCAAATGCTCCACCCGTGGTCAAGGCTCCAGCGGCAATAAAACTAACAGATGCGGATAAACACATAACTCAACCCCTTTATTATTTCGTCTAATTTTTTTTGCCACGAGACAATGGCAGTCTTTACTGCCCCACTGACTTGCGCCAGCGCGGCGACTAACGCGGCGTCCGGCTTGCAAATTCCCCGTTAGCGATGATCATTTACACCCTCGCTATTGTCATTTTTGGGTGCGTTCCCATGGTTCGAATGTCCACTGTGTGAACCGTGCATGAAAAAATGCATGCCGATACACAGGCCGAGAATAGCTGCGACAAAAACATAATTATTTGGAATATGCGAACGGTGTCCAAAAAGCAAAAAAACGCCAATGAGAACAGCAAATATACTTACGGGTAACCAGAAGCGAAATCGTTTAATACCGTGTGCGTCATTATTTTCATGTTCCATAATTCAACCTTTTTAGTTTAAAATTTGCAATATATCAAGTTAAGCGAGAGCCGCCCCGCCCAAATCATTGCCCAAATCATTGCCAGGTTCATTGCCTGGGCACAGCGCCGAACTGCACAATAAATAGTCCCGGGTTAGCGGTACGGCGTCTTGACGTTTTGCCAACTGAATTTGAAAAACATTGTGCAAATTGTGGCGAAACGACAGCTCGCTAGCCACCAAATAAAAATTCCACATTCGGGCGAATTCTTTGCCATATTGTTTTGCAACATCATCCACATGTACTAAAAAACGCCGTCGCCATTCCCGCAGAGTATCGGCGTAGTGCAAGCGCAAAACCTCAACATCTGTGACAATAAGACCCGCCCGTTCGATATGCGGCAAGATTTCAGATAAGGCCGGAATATAACCGCCCGGAAAAATGTATTTGGCTATCCACGGATTGGTGATGCCCTCACTGTCCGGGCGACCTATGGTATGGATGAGTGCAACCCCATCGTCGTTCAATAGATTAGCCACCTGATCAAAATAAGTTTGATAATGGGGCACCCCAACATGCTCGAACATGCCGACCGAAACAATCCGGTCATATTTTCCTTTACTCATGCGGTAATCTTCAAGTTTGAAATCGACCTGCGCAGATAAATTAAGCGCGGACATGCGTTGTTGTGCAATATTTAATTGTTCCTGAGACAGTGTAATGCCAGTAACTTTTGCACCCGTTTCTTGCGCTATAGAAAGCCCTAAACCGCCCCAACCACAGCCAATTTCTAATAGGGAGTGATGCGGTTTCAGCAATAATTTATCAGCTATCAACGCACATTTAGCGGCCTGTGCCTGTTCCAGAGTATCATTCCGGTTGGTATAATAAGTGCAGGAATACTGTAGATCGTCGTCGAGAAACAGAGCGTAAAAATCATTGCCTATATTATAATGGTGTGCCACATTTTTCCTGGCGCGGGATATAGGGTTAAATTGCGCCAATCTACGCAACAAACGACGGGACATATCTGGTATCATCCCAACCTGCTTTTTACTGGCCTGCAAATTCGTCCATATCAAATCTAAAAGATCATATATATTGCCGTCTTTTATGCGTAAACCAGACCGCATATAAGCCTCACCCAAAGCCAGTTCCGGATCAAGGACAATACGGCGCACCCATTTTGCCGATATGATTTTAGCTCTTACCGGATTGCGCATATCTCGACCATAGCGTTTCTTCAAACCATGTGGATATTCTATTTCCAACGCCCCCATGGTAAGAGTGCTGGATAAAATATTATCAAGAATTCGCGCCCAGATACTCATAACACTTCCTTTTAATGTATTGTCATTAAAGCTATTGCAGAGCAAAATATTGTTTCTTACCAATGATACGCGCTAAACCATACTTCCCCTCACATAACCTAGCGAGCCGCTCGTAAGACTGTTCAACTGACATGCATGAATGCACAAAACGCATCTATACAATAAGTATTTTATCACCTAGACGCTGTGTATGCATTAGGTTGTCGCACGCCAACAGGTCTCAATCACTTGGCCTCTATCATTATGAGTACGCAAATATAAAGAGGGTGTTGGCTGAAACAATATTGTTGCCGAGTTTTGGATATGAATGAAAACTATGAAAATTAACCGCGAAACCTTAATCGACACGGTCAAGAGCGGTGCTAATCCCACTAAATTTGGCATGACCAAGCGCGAAATTGCTCGTGTGCTTGGTGTTACCGGAGACGAGCGCCGTGATTTACGCCTTGCTCTCGGCGAACTTATGGCCGACGGGACATTTGTCCGCGACGAGCGCAAAGCTTACCGTATGTCCGATGCACTTCCTAATGTCATGGTGCTAGATATTGACCATATAGACGACCAAGGCGATGTCATCGCCGTGCCCGCCAAATGGGACAAGGACGAAGACAAACCGCAAATCATCATCAAACAAAAATCTGGCCGCAAAAACAGAGGTCACCGAAATGCTAACCAAGTGAGCGTCGGTGACCGCGCCCTGTGCCGCCTCAAAACCACCGAAGACGGCATTATTGCCACCGTGATAAAAAAGCTCGGCGACGGCCCGCGCGCCGAAGTCGGCTTTGTGGTTAAAGGCGGACGCGGCTTGCGCATACGCCCCGCCAAAAAAGGCTCGCGCTTTGATTATATTCCCGAACGGGGCGCCAAAATAAACGATCTAGACATTGTAGAATTTGAACTGTCCGGTAAGCGCAATAAGGGCGAACGCATTGCCCGCATCATCAAAATTATCGGCAACGCCAAACACGGCAAAGCTGCATCCCTTATATCCCTGTTGGAACACAATATCTCCACCGGTTTTAGCGACAAGGAATTAGAGGACGCCAAAGCCCTCACTCTGCCCAAAATAGATAAATACCGCAAAGACTTACGCGATTTACCTCTCGTCACAATTGACCCGGTTGACGCCAAAGATTTCGATGATGCCATCTTTGCCAAGCCGGACGATAGTGCCAAGAACCGGGGCGGGCATATCGTTTGGGTGGCCATAGCGGACGTAAGCGCCTTCGTCGCCCCCGGTTCCGCCCTTGATAAAGGCGCGTTCAAGCGCGGCAATTCGGTCTATCTGCCTGACCGTGTAGAGCCAATGCTGCCCGAAGAAATCTCCGCCGATTTGTGTTCCCTCCGCCCTCATGAAGACCGGGCATGTTTGGTGGTCAAAATGCGCTTTGACAGGAACGGCGACAAAATTAGCCATACATTTACGCGCGGCCTGATGCGTTCCCATGCGCGGTTGACCTATGCCCAAGCCCAAGAAGCTTTTGACGGTGCGCCCGGCGAAGCGGCGAAACCCGTGGCCGATATTCTCAAAGATATTTATACAGCTTACGAAGCCGTGCGCACCGCCCGCAGCCGCCGCGCGCCGCTGGAAATAGAAATGCCGGAACGCAAGGTCGTTCTGGACGCCAAAGGCCGGGTCACAGGCATCGAGGTCAAAGACCGTTTCGACGCCCACAAGCTGGTCGAAGAATTTATGATACAAGCCAATGTTTGCGCCGCGCAGGCTTTGGAGCGGGCAGACACGCCGCTGATATTCCGTGTCCACGAACCGCCGGAAATGGAACGCGTGCAAGGCCTGGCCGATTTCCTGCCAGCGCTGGATTTAAAGTGGTCCATGGGACAACGCCCGACCCCGAAACGGTTTAACCGCCTCATTGAACAAGCCCGGGGCCGCGACTTGGTCGAAACCGTGTCTATGTCTATATTGCGCACCCAGATGAAGGCCTATTACACACCCCTAAACAAAGGCCATTTCGGCCTCAGCCTAACCCATTACGCCCATTTCACCTCGCCAATTCGCCGCTATGCGGATTTAGTCGTCCACCGGGCATTGGTCAAAGCATTTAATCTGGGCGAAGGCGGCACAAGCGCCGAAGAACTCACACGCCTGAAAGAAATATCCGAGCATATCTCCACCACGGAGCGCAGTGCCATGGCCGCAGAGCGCGACGCCAAAGACCGCTATATTGCCGCATTCCTAGCCGATAAAATCGGCGCGACCTTCAAAGGTCGCATCACAGGCGTCACCAATGCGGGGTTATTTATCGGCCTAGACGAAACCGGCGCAGACGGTTTCGTGCCGGCCAGAACAATTGGTTTTGAGCGCTTCATATTCGGCGAAAAAACCAAATCCCTTATTGGCGCAGACACGGGCGGCACCTATCATTTTGGCCGCCGCGTTGAAGTCAAATTAACAGAAGCCAAACCCTTGCAAGGCGGACTTTTGTTCGAAATCCTAACCAAACCAGAAAAAGGCACATTGCCTAAGCATTTGGCGAAGCGTAGACAAGGGCAAGGCGGAGGCTATAAAGGCGGCGGTAAAGGCCGTAAACACCAACGGCGGCGGAGATAATGACTATGCCCAGTAAGGTACCAACAATTTACGTTACGGCGGGGCGCATTCTCCTTGCTCTGTACTTCTTGTTGCCGGGTGTGGCAAAGTTATTAAAGCCCGCCAGTCAAGTCACCATGATGGAGCATCACAATATCCCCGCAGCCTTGCCGCTCTTATATGTAGCCGGAGCCACGCAGGTCATTGGAGCGCTATTGTTGATTGCCAACCGCTATGTACGCTTTGCCGCACTTGGTTTTGTTCTCTATATTATCGTCATCAATGCCCTGATGCATGATTTTTGGAATTTTACAGGCACAGAGGCCGCCCACGAAATTCAAAATTTCATAAAGAACTTGGGCATATTGGCAGGGCTGTTGGTTTTGGCTGGGTTTAGCCCAAAGCGCAAACTTAACATAAAGTCTTTACAGCATTCAGATGGTGCGCATAAAACATAACTATACAAAAATAATTCTGCGGCCTATTACCTCAAGATGATTCCCATACCCAAACCTATTCCCGGTCGAGTTGCGCCACGAGCCAAACTGGCTTCGACCATTGTGCTGTTGCGCGAGCAAGATGGGGTGGACGAAATCCTTATGGGCAAACGCTCGGCGCGGCATGATTTCATGCCGTCGGTTTATGTGTTTCCGGGGGGGCGGGTTGACCCGTCCGACAGTTATGCGCCTGCCCTCGACCATCCAAATTCCCGCACCCGTGAAATCCTCGAAGCCGCCATGACACCGACGCGTGCGCGTGCCTGTGTCATGGCAGCCGTGCGCGAAACCTATGAGGAAACTTCGCTGCCATTGGGCGAGAAATATGAGAGGGCGCCACATGCCATCAACGACCCTTCC
>JAKIUV010000010.1 GCA_021647375.1 Robiginitomaculum sp. | reverse complement strand
AAGCGACAAGGATCATCCTTTGGCGCTAAAAGACGGTTTTGTATCGGTTAACAGTTATGAAGACCGACCTTGGGCAGGCGGTTCTATTGTATCACCGTCCGTTGCTACCGGCTGTATGCTGAAGCTGCTGCGCTATGATCCAATCACCGAGGCCATGACATTTCTATACTGTATGACACCCCGGTTTATGCAGGATAATATCAGCTATCATGACTGCGCCGAGGAAAGTTATCATATCTGGGGCGAAAGCTGGAGGATGCAGTTCGGCGACCTGCCAACAGGAGGGTATTTTTGGCGGCCGCCGTACGTAAACCACGGCTCTTTCCGCTCAAAACTTGGCTGTATTGCGCTCGGGCGCACCGACAGCAAGCTGCATAATTACTTCCACTTTAATCCGTGGAGTAATCCGGATGAAAACAAATCCCGCGCCGCAGCGTTTTTGTACCGCCAACGCCCGCAACTTTACAAATGGGTGCATATGCAAGGCGGTCACAACCATCCCCATGGTCAAGCCGAACATGTGGGCGCGGCACCCGCGCCAGACGATTTCGAAAACCCGGAATATGTTGATCATCCGCAAACCAAAATGCTGGCTGACCAAACTTGTACGTTCCACGAAATGGACCATTTGCACGACAAGGACGCTATTGCGGCGGCTCATAAATTCGCCCACGAGAACGGCATAGCCCACGGCCATGACCACTCAGGTGCAGATCACACCCATGACGACGACGAGTATTAAACATTTACCTCCCCCGTTTACGGGGGAGGTGGGCGCTCTTGCGCTCGGACGGGGGAGCGCCACCCTCCAGTTTCTGCATTTGGTGTTCTCCCCTCCGCCTCCGTTTCGCTCCAGCACCTCCCCCGTGAACGGGGAGAGGGGAAGATGAATTCCACCCCAAAGCTCGGCCCTATCATAATGGGTACATTGTTAACCCGTGACCTTGCGGCTTGTGTTAGCGCATACGAAAACTTCCTTCACGCCTGTGTACAACGCCGCGCAAAAATCTCCGAAGCCCAGGCCGCATTTTGGGGGCATCCCCACCTCACTGGATGCGCCTATGTTATGTTGGTCAATGCGCTGAACGAGCCGTTCTTGCGCATTGTTGAAGACCCGAATTGCGAGGAAGTTGACACGCTTATGCATACGGGCTGGATGGCACTGGAAATCGTGGTGAAAGATGTCGACGCAATCGCCACCTCTCTCACAAACTCACCTTTCGAGATTTTGCGCCCAGTGGCCGACTTATCCATTAGCAACCAAATTCGCGCCGTACAAGTGCGCGGCCCGGCGGGGGAAATCCTGTACCTGACCCAGATAAAAGGCGCAGTGCCGCCGTTTGAACTCCCCATGGCCAGATGCGCGGTAGACAAGGTTTTCATACCTGTTTTGTGTACCCATGACCGCAAAAAAACCCTTGCGTTTTACGAAAATTTATCGGGAAATTCCGGCCTAAATTTCGACACCAAAATCACCGTTATCAATCAGGCTTACGGGTATGATATAAACCGCAATCATCCCGTTGCGACCTTGCAATTAAAAGACAATTCTCTGATAGAAATAGATCAGGTAGATGCGGCGAAACCGTCTGAAAACCGCCCGGCTTCCGGTATTATGATGGTAACATTCGCTGCGCACACTTTACCGAAAAACGGCGCAGTTAAAGACTGTCCGACAGGGACAAAGCGCTCAATGGTTTTGCGCGGCATTGCGGGCGAGGTGATTGAACTGGTGCAGGATATTGCATGAGCGACCTCGCAAGAATATCTCACACCATAGGCAATCGCCCGGCGCTGATAATCGTTGACATGATAAACGGCTTTACCGATCCAGCCTGCCCGCTCGGTGGTGATTATCCGGATGTTGTCGCCGCCAATATAGATTTGCTAACCGCATTTCGCGCCGCACATTTACCGATATTTTTTACCACGGTCATTTACCGCGCCCCTTACCAAGCCCGTGTGTTTCGCGACCGCTTACCTGCGCTGGACGTACTGACACCGGGCAGTGAATGGGTGAAAATCAACTCCACATTACGCCGCCGCCCAAGCGAACCAATTATCGAAAAACACTGGGCCAGCGGGTTTTTCAAAACCAATCTCAAAACTCGCCTCATCAAAGCCCGCGCCGATAGCCTAGTCATTACCGGCCTGACCACATCGGGGTGTGTGCGGGCAACGGTGCTGGACGGGTTGCAGCACGACTATAAAGTCTTCATTCCGAAGGAAGCCTGCGGCGACCGCAACTCCAAAGCCCACCAAGCCAATTTGTTCGATTTACACGCAAAATACGCGGATGTTGTTTCGATGAAAGATGTATATAGCCACATAAAAGGACCAAGCTAATGAGCCACAAAACCGTGCACGGGAAAATTCTTTACACCAGCAAAAAACCGGAACGCATGAACGAGGAACGCGGGCGCGAATGGTTCTCTTTGACCACGCAAGCCGACAAAACCCTGGTTATGCACGCCCATTGTGAGATTGATGATGCGCCCAATGTGGTGCGTGATGTGGTCTTGGCCATGGATAAAAACTCGCGCCCGATTGATTGCTCGGTGCGTATATCTGTTGGTGACAAATATGAGGGTTCCGGCTGGTTTCAATTTAATGATAATAATGTGATTTGCGAAAGCCACAATGCCAGCGCGGGGCGTATCCACCAAGACATCAAAGTCCCCGCCCCCGTCAAATGGTTTCAAGCTCACCCGATTGTTGGGGACGCCTTATTGATGAAACTTTACGATCTCTCCCAAGGCCCCGGCAAACAGTTTTTTGATAATCTGATGCTAAGTTCGCCCGACCACCGGGGTGCCACTGGCCCCGAAATATTCCAAACCGGATTCGGCATTCGCTATGTGGGCAAAGAACGCATCACCGTTGTCGCAGGCACATTTGATGCAAGGCATTTTCAATTGGTCGATACGGCTGGCAATCTGCCCGAAGAACACCCTCCCTATAATCTTTGGTGTACGGCGGACGACGCATACCTATTCCTGCGCGCAGGCGTCGCCGGATATATGCAAACCCATTACGAATTGGTCGAATTACGCCGAGGCTAGCCTAAAGCCCGTTTTCTTCTAAAAACGCGTCAAATGCCGCCCAAAACTGATCGCGGAATTCGTCTTTTTCTAAAAGTATTTCGTGCATGCAGCCAGGAAAATTGATGAATTTTGCCCCTGCTTTTTTTGCAAATTCTTCAATTGACGACGGCGTAACAATCGCATCGGCCCCACAGGCCGTTATCAGCGCTGGTAGTTTTAAATGCTCGGCATTGTCCCGTACAAATTTCATGGCTTTCATTGCTTCGGAAATCCACCCAAATGTTGGCGGGCCAACGCGCAAGCGTTTGTGATTTTCGAAATATGTTGCCCACAGCTGATAACGGTTTGGATCATTGGTGAGTTTGTTGGTGCGAAACGCCGGAGGTTGGCCGTTACGTGTGACTTGGAACGGCAAATGATTATACTTCAGACCAATCCAAGATAAAAACCGGATGATTTCTGACATGAACGGCGTACTCATATCCTGAAGTTCCAACATCGGCGCAGTGAACACGCCGGCCGCTGGATTAAGCCGCCCACTGAGTACCGCTTGCAAAGCAACGGTGCCGCCCATGGAGTGTCCCATAACAATATGCGGGCGCGGCAAGTCGTTTTTGAACACCTTGGTTATAAAAGCCAGATCGTCACAATAGTCATCAAATGACCGCACCCAGCCTTTCAAAGTATCATCAAGCAACCTTGATGATAGCCCCTGTCCGCGCGGATCCAGAATGATCACGACAAAGCCGCGATCTGTTAGGTCTTCTATGGTTTCGAAAAATTTTTCGATAAATTCCGTGCGACCCGGTTGGAAAATAATGCTACCGCGCGGATGCTCGCGTTTTGGCTCGGCTAGCATCACGCGTAGTTTTACATCGCCGTACTTGACATAATGAAACCTTGCACCGGGCGGTAAGTCTACGCCCTCTAGGCGGATGACTTCACCCGGTGTTATCTCTATATCCATTTTACCCCCGTAAACCCGATTGGGTTAACTACATAGAGCTGAAGATTTTTTGTAAGCCCATAGCAACAGACATATCGCCAGCCACTTTCAATTTGCCAGACATAAAGGCCATCATTGGGTCAAGATTGCCCGAAGCCAAAGCGATAAAATCATCTTTGGTGACGCTGATTGTGCAATCTGCGTCGTCGTCATTACCCGTTACTTCTGTGCCAGAGGCGTGAATAACGCCGTCATCGCCAAAATCGAATTTTACGGATTTGTCTAGGCCACCTGATTTAGCGACAGCTTCTTTCATTTTTGCGATAATATCTTCGTTAGTCATATTTGTCTCCGGTTATGTTAATGTTGTTATGCACTTAATTGCGTATAGTCCTTATATAGAAAGGACTGACAATAAATCCAGTGTAATTATACAGAGATACCCTGTTCTGTTTTATTTTGGCTTGCGGAATTTCAATGTAAACCGATCAGATTCGCCAATCGCTAAATATTTGGCGGCGTTAAAACCCTCAGGCACCTCCTCGCCCTCTTTTGGCTTGCGACTTGATGGAGGCAACGTCCACACTCCATAGGGGTGGTCTGCTGTATCTTTTGGATTAGCATTGACCTCGCTAGCGGCGACAAATTCAAATCCGGCCTGTTTAGCTAGGTCTTTAACATAACTAACTTGCACATAGCCCGTGGGTGCTTTTGGGTTTTGTTCGGCTGATTCTGGTAGGCGGTGCGAGACTATTCCCAGCACGCCGCCGGGCTTAAGTGCCGTATAGAAATCTGCAAATGCCTTTTCAGCATAGCCGCCGCCCATCCAGCTATGGGTATTGCGAAATGACACGATCAAATCAATATTACCATCGGCTAAAGCTCCGGATGTCGGGCCAAATTCGACCATGCTTATGTCACCAAACATTTCAGTATCTTCAAATTTTTTGGCAAAACGCTCATTGGCTGCCACATGGCGCTCGCCCATTGCCGCTTCAAATATGGCTGCATTATAGCTACCGCCAGCCTGCTTGATATAGGGGGCAATTATATTGGTGTACCAGCCACCGCCGGGCGAAATTTCCATAACGCCTTGGCCAGGTGCCAGACCGAAAAACTCCAAAGTTTGTTTTGGGTGGCGAAACCCGTCCCGCTTGGCTTCATCTGCTCGCCATGTCCCGGATATTGCCGCATCCATTGCTGATATTTCTAGAGCCGCCTGTTCAACTGCGGTTTCTATTTTTTTAGCATCAACCTTATTATTACCGCCGCACGCGCCCAGTAATAATGTTGCGCTTACGCCCAGCAATAAATATTTATGCAGTGTTCTCATGATCGACTCCAAGTTTTGGTAAAGTATTATTTCCGTTAGAAAACTACGGGTTTTCCAATGTTTAGCAAGGAAAACCTTTTCAACATTTGGTGAACGTTCAAAATCGGCACTCTCCTCACCCCTTGAACCCCCAAATCCATTTCCTATATTTTGGCACGAGGCGAATAATTTGCCTTACTAGCAGTGGCAAGATGCCGGTTTCGGGTCTTGGCGCTAAAACTACATTGACCAAAACATTGCTTGAAAGGATGTTCCTATGTTAAATTATGATTTCACCCCCCTCAGCCGCTCTTTTATCGGTTTTGACCGTATGGCCGGCTTGATCGATAATGCTGCCAAACTAAGCGGAACAGGCAGCTACCCGCCCTATAATATCGCGCAGATTAACGACGATGAATACCGGATTGAACTTGCCGTTGCTGGCTTTGGCGATACGGACATTGATATTGAAACCCACGAGAATGTGCTTACGATTATCGGCACCAAGGCAGTCAATGAAAATACCCCCGACACATCACCTGAATATCTCCACAGGGGCATTGCTGAGCGCGGGTTTGAGCGGCGCTTTCAACTTGCGGACCATGTAATTGTCACTGGCGCAGACTTGGTCAACGGCATGTTAAGCATTGAACTTCGCCGCGAACTGCCCGAAGCGATGAAGCCTCGCAGGATTGCTATCGGCGCACTTCATGACAAAAATTTAACCAACCAGAAATCTTCCCGTAAGCGTAAGGTTGCTTAAGTATAGTCTATAGCGTTGATAATGGGCTTAGCATTTTCCCTTCCCGAACCCCCTCGGACTGGAATTAGCGACCCGCTTTCCGCTTTAGACGCGGCGTCCTGCATACCCTCCCCCAAAGCAGGACGCCGCAACTCTAATTTCTTCAAAATTCAATCAATCGCGGAGTCGGAAAATTATGATAAAAATGATGGTGGCCGTTTCTTTTATTGGCTCCTAGTCCGTCGCTCTTACAACTCGCTCCGCGATGCGGCCCCACAAAAAAACGGCGGGGAAAATCCCCGCCGCTACTAACAACTTAGGTGTAGTATATTTCGCCTAGAAGCGAACCTTTGCACTCGCAAAGAATGACCGGCCAAACACATCATAGGACGATGGGTATGTATTTGCCTGTTCATCATTGTCACCAATCACCGGGGGCGTTTTATCAAACAAGTTCTGTATACCAAATGTCAAAGCCAAACTGTCTGTGAAGTCATATGTCATTGACGTATTGAACAAGTGATATGCACTAATACTGTCAACTGACTGAGGGTTGGTTGGATCATCGATAATATTACCGTCCTTAACACCACCAAGCATTTGCCACGTAACATTAGCATTCAACGCACCTTTTGCAACATCAACAGCAACGAAGTGACGATAACTTGGATCAGGCTCGCCGCAATTGTTACCAAACAGGCCAGCACAATCAAACAAAGTATCACCAGCAAAAGCTTCAAACTCATTTTTTATGTTGTATGTACCATTATAGCCAAGCGAAACTTGACCAAGATCCATACCAAACATGTCTGCTGTATCAAATGCATAATTAGCTGCAATATCGATACCTTGAAGTTTGTTGCCCGCAACGTTAGCAGAACGGTTAGACACGAAATCAATCGTACCATCTGCGCGGCGGTTAACCGCGTTACAGAATGGTGAACCAACACCACCGAGTGCACCAGTATAGCAGGTACTTAGAATATTGTTCGTACCACCACCGAATTGAGCGATGAAGCCATCTATATTAATATCAAAATAGTCAACACTCAGACTTAAACCATCAATAAATGATGGGTTTAAAACAACACCAAATGTAATTGTTTGAGCTTCCTCAACATCCAGATCAGGATTACCACCAGATAATGAGCGGATTTGACCCGAAGCTGGATCAATAGCTGCTGTACCAACTACATTTGCCGGCACACCTGTAGCTATACAAATTGCTGCCTGCGCAGGTGTAAGACCTCCAGGGGGAGCATCAATTGCTGAACATGGATCGTCCGCACCAGGGAAGTTCTCACCAACTGGCGCAAATAACTCACCAATATTAGGCGCACGTACCGCTGTGTTATAGTTACCGCGCAAACGCACTTGATCATTGATTGCCCACTGACCACCAATTTTGTAATTATATTTGGTGCCAACAGTTGAGAAATTAGAAACGCGACCAGCAAGATCAAGAGTGATATTTTCAGCAAACGCCATACCAGAAACTAATGGTATTTCCATTTCGCCGTAAGCAGAATATACATCATATTCACCGGCAACAGGCGGCGCACCATTAAATCCGCGAATAGAGCTCGCCGCAACACCTTGGTCAGGATTAAATTCGAATGCATTCTCGATATATTCAACACCAAGAGCAACACCAATTGAATCTTCTGTAATACGTAAAGAGCCAAGATCACCCGTAAAGTTAAGCTGGGCAATATTTTGCGTGGTCTCATCAGTCGTCGCAACCGCTGTTCTGATAAAGTCAGCAGAGGCCTGCGATATATTACCAGCACCAAAGATATTCAGAGGTGAACAACCCACTGTAGAGCCATTTGTACCCGTATCAGCACACGTCGGATTGCCATTAGCATCAAGAATAACTTGGCCCGCCGCATCTGTCGCCAATAATAAGGATTGGTTGAAACGCGGAACATCAATATTACCACTTTGATTAGATGCGTTTTGTGTCCGACCAACAGAGAATGAAGCTTCATAATCCCAAGTGTCAGTAAGGTCACCGCGAACACCACCAACAAGCTGGAAAGTATTACGTCTGTCCGTACCGGAACGTGGGCCGACTTCAACTAGACGGCGACGAAGAAGCGCACTTGCCTCATCATCAATACCGTCGCCGTCAGTGTCAACGCCAGAACCAATGGCATCTGACAAGATTTGCTGTGCTTCTGGGGTGATAAAAGGGTTTCCATCTAGTGTCCAAGTAGTGCCAATGAAAGCTGGTGTAGGCGCAAGTTCCTGCGGTACAGTGTTATTGGCAAATCGAGCCTCCATAAACACTTCTGCACGGTCATTAATTTCATAATTGGCAGCTGTTGCAATTGAAAAACGCTCTTGCGGCAATTGTAAAAAGTTGACAGGCGCATAATTATAGAAATCGTTAACTTGGCCTGAGGTTACGAATGGACGAATAGAACCATTCCGTTCAAAGATGACACCAAAGCTATCTGGAGAGAAAGTGCCCAAGCCGCCAGCAAATATTGATGTGCCCGGCACGCCCGAAGAACCACCAGGCTCTAAACCGCCGTTTCCATCATCAAAGAAAGCTACAGATGAAAAATCACGATCCCCTTGGAATAAGGCAGAACGATCTGTATACGACATATTAACTGTGACATTCCCACGACCATCGTCGAAATTAGCACCCATGGTTAAACTGGCATTTAAAGTTTCTGCATCGCCTTTTTCAGTAATGTTATAACCTAAATTCGCCTCCATACCCTCAAAATCGTCTTTCAGGATAAAGTTAACAACACCAGAAACAGCATCAGCACCATAAACAGATGACGCGCCACCTGTAAGAACTTCAACGTTCTGAATCATTGACGGCGAAATAGTATTGATATCCACAACACCAGCCGAACCATTTACCATGGTGCGACGACCATTAACAAGAACAAGCGTGCGGTTAGAGCCAAGACCACGCAGGTCAACAGTTGCCGTGCCATTACCCGGATTGTTTGATGTACGCGTTAAACCAGGCACTGTTTGCGGCAAAGCATTCAATAGGTTTTCAGTGTTAATAATACCAGATCTTTCGAACTGAACAGCCTCTAGAGTAGCAACAGGCGAATTTGATATAAAATCAGATTTCTTGATACGTGAACCTGTCACAACGATTTCGTCATCAACAACTTGCGCAAATGCTGGCATTGCCATTGAGCCGATCACAGCTCCTGACAATAATGTTGTCAGCAATAGCTGACTTTTGGTAAATTTTTTCACTTAAAACCCCTTCAAACTGGCTTTTGATTTAAGCGTTTTGAAAAAATCTTCAAAACGCGGTTCGTCCACAGACGGAATCCGTGGCACTTACTGCATTCTTAGCCATTACAAAAAGTTAACTCAAGTGATGAATGGCGGGTTTTCCCCGATAGAAAGCATTATTTGTGCCATCTGTTGCAAAAATACACACCCCTAAAGCCTGTCAGCATTTAAGTGTTTTAGTCAGCCTTGCAATATTGAGCCAGCCTTGTAATATTGGATTACATGCCCATCCCGGCAGTGTTTGCATTTGAAAAGTTAACTGTGAGTATATCTATGCCCAAATTACATATTATTGTTTTAAGCTTTGCTGGCCTATTATTGTTTGGCGCGCAAACCCATGCCGCCGAAGATGAAGATGGTGAACTTTATAGTCCGCTCTCAACATTATATGGGTGCGCCTCCATAACTGAACCCACACAAAGACTTGCTTGTTACGACGCTAAGGTTGCCAAACTGCGCACAGCTGAGGAAAAACAAGAAATCGTTGCTATTGACGCCAAGGCGGCTCGTAAAATAAAGCGAGAAGCTTTCGGATTTAACCTGCCATCATTATCCAAAATAGGCCTGCCAAAAATATCGTTGCCCGGCGGAAAAAGCGATAAAGCGGATGCGCTAACCGCAGAGGTGAAATCAGTTCGCAAATCCGGGCGCGTATTGTTGATAACGCTAAAAAACGGCCAAATCTGGAAACAGGTCGGCGGACGCCTCAATTATGTTCCAAAAGGCGATTTAACGGCGACTATTAAACCTAAGTCCGTAGGTAGTTTTATGCTTTCGCTCAATAATGGCAAAACCACCGTGCGTGGCTTACGTGTTAGGCGTGTCGAATAGCATTGGTATACGTATGCCGTCTTGGCTCAAAGACTTTGAAATCAAGGACAAAAACATTATTGTCAAAGCCACCGGGGCGGAATTGCCGCTTGGGCTGGAGGTTGCCAAAGAGGTTTTGTCCTGGTTTCCGTTTTATTTATACGAAAAAGTGCGGCGGCTCGGGCATGTATTTGCAGGTGGTGAGCGCTTAAAAATCGCATTTTTGCCCGTCCAGCCCCGGCCTTGGTATCTCATATCAGTATTAACCTACCGCGCACATATGCTCCGTATTAGCGACACCTCAAAAGCCGACGCGGTATTTTATTTCGAAGATGAAACTAATCCAAAACCGCCCCTTGTCCCGGCGAATGTCTTAGGAAAACACTTTAACTTTGGCTGTTATGATATTTCCAAATCACGGGTCGCCCAGAAATTTGAGCAAGTCTTTGGCTACGCTCTCGCCGTTGACCCGCTCACCTATAAAGGCCCAATAGCCGTTAAATCCGAGAGAAATGGTGCCCATGACGGCTATGCGGCTACTGCTCCCCTACCTAAAAACCAAACCGTAGATCCGGATTTTGTTTATCAGCGTCTCATCGACAACTCCGTAGATGGTCAATGGGCCGAAGATATGCGCTGTCCCATTATTGGCGGTGAAATTGCGCTGGTTTTCGTCAAACGTCGCCCATTGGAGAGCCGGTTTGCCAATGTCAATTCTGAGGTTGTTTTGCGCAAGCCGGAAGATTTACTGTCAGATGCTGAGCGCACCAAGCTTAAAGAATTCGCGACCGCCATGAAGCTAGATTTTGGCGGCATGGATGTCTTACGCGACAAACCGGACGGGAAAATTTACGTGGTTGATGTCAATAAAACCGATATGGGGCCGCCGATCGCTTTATCTAATGCCGACAAATCCAAAGCCGTTGCCATGTTAACCAAACAGTTGATAAGGCTTATAAATGACTAAAATTCCATTCATTCACACCTATGATTTTGAATACGGCATCGCCGAGCCGCAAAGCAGGCTCGTCAGCCGCATAACTGCGGATAATCCCGGGCCGTTCACCTATACGGGCACGGGAGTATATATTGTCGGCACCAAGGACGTGGCTATCATTGACCCCGGCCCGATTACGCCTGCCCACACTAAGGCTCTTGACCAAGCGCTTGCGGGAAAAACCCTCACCCATATTTTGCTTACCCACCACCATGCGGATCACTCCCCAATGGCCGCACCTTTGGCAAAAAAACATGGCTGCAATGTCTACGGCTGCCCACCCCAAGATGAGGCTGTGGACGGGGCGAGTATAAAGCTGGACGCAGGCGACGACCTTGGCTTTGCCCCCGACATTGTGATTAAGGACGGGGACGTGTTTACGGGCGCGGATTGGACACTTGAAACCGTGCATACGCCCGGCCATACGTCCAATCATATGTGCTTTGCACTGCGCCAAGAAAACACCTTGTTTTCCGGCGACCATATTATGGGCTGGGCCACGTCTGTGGTCATTCCGCCGGGCGGACATATGGGCGATTATCTCGCATCCTTGCGTAAAGTCGAGCGACAAAACTACGACATTATCCGCCCAACTCACGGGCCTGCAATCACCGAAGTCGCCCCTTACATACAAGCCTATATTGCGCATCGGCTTGAACGAGAAGAGCAGGTGTTTAGAGCGCTTAAAGACGAGCACATAACCATTATGGATATAGTCGCACATATCTATACCAATATAGACAAGCGCCTGTATCCGGCAGCGGCCATGAGTGTATGGTCGCACTTGATCCATTTGTGCGAGAACGGGCGAGCAGAATGTGCGGGAAATATGAACTTAGCGGGTCATTATTCGTCCGCTTTATGAACCAATGCACCCAAATTTTTAACCAATCCGTGTGAAACCCTTAAATATGTTAGAAAATTCAAATCCCCTCGTTTTAGATGTCAACGATGTCCGTAAATCTTTCGCGGGTAAACAGGCCGTGCGCGGGGTTAGTTTTCAGGTTCGTTCGGGCGAAATCGTCGGTTTTCTCGGCCCTAATGGTGCGGGTAAAACCACAACATTGCGCATGGCGCTCGGGTTGATCGCGCCTGATAGCGGTACCGTAAAATTATTCGGCCAAGCGCCGGGGCCGAGCGCATTTGGCCGGGTTGGTTTCCTGCCCGAAGAGCGCGGGCTTTATGCCAAAATTTCCGCCCGCGACGGCATTGCCCATATCGCTTGCCTCAACGGTATGAAGCGCAAGGACGCCCTCAAGCGTGCAGACGACATGCTAGAGCGTTACGGGCTTGGGGATGTGGCCCGCAAGAAGATAAAAACCCTGTCCAAAGGCATGGCGCAAAAAGTTCAACTGATCGCCGCCATCGCCCACGACCCGGAGTTTCTCATCTTGGATGAGCCGTTTTCCGGCCTTGATCCGGTTAACCAAAAATTGCTCGAAGACATGGTGCGCGAAATCGCCGGGCGTGGGCGCACGATTGTATTCTCGACCCATGTTATGGAACACGCCGAGCGGTTATGTGATAAAATTGTTCTCCTGTCACAGGGACAAAAAATATTTGACGGCGACCTCAAACAAGCCCTTTCCTATGCACCGCGCAGGTTGGAGATTGAGACGCCCGACCCCAAAGCCGAGGCCGTGTTTACACCCTTGGCGCAACAGATTACACGGAATGGTGACACATATAATATCGTGCTAAAACCCGACAAAGAAGCCCAGCATGTCTTGGCCGAAAGCATGAAGGCCACGCTAAGCTTGATCCGGTTTGAACCTGAAAAACCGAGCCTGCACGAAGCTTTTGTGACACTTGTTGCGAATGGAGACAAATCATGAGTTCTTTCCCCATTAGCATAAGGCGCACCCTTATTATCGCACGGCGCGATTTTTTGGGCTATATTAAAACATGGGGCTTTTGGCTCACTGCACTTGGGCCGTTCCTCGGCATTATTTTCGGTGTCCTGTTCCCGCTGGTTATGTCCAAGTCCGAACCAACGAGATATGCGACTATCCTCGACGAAACCGGGCTACACGCCAGCGCTATAGAAGAGCTTTTAATCACCAATAACACCAAAGAGCTTGAATACATTTTGCGTAGTGCCGCCCGCATAACTATTCCACAAAAAGACAAAGAGGCGTTTAATAAAGTACTGGACGAACAAGGTGTCGAAGCTGCCAGAGAGATGATCTTGAAAACCAGCCCAGTCATGGCCAAAGTTTTAAATCTACCCGATACTAAGCTGGTATTCATTTCGCCGCCCGCCAACACTATGGACGCCCTCAAGCCGTATTTGCTGGGCACCAATACCTTGACCCTTGCGAACCAAGAACAATCCCTTACTGGCGTTTTGCATATATTTGAGAGAGACGGTGAAACCAAAGCTGAATATTGGTCGACAGCACCTGGCAATGAATTGGTCAATTTAGCTGATCTCTATTTCGCCAATAAAGCCTCGGAAAACTATATGGCTTCTGCTGGTCTGAGCCGCGAGGAAGTCCTGAAAATTCGCAAAAACGCCCTAGAAGTTAGCACGTTCAACCCGGGCAAGGAGCGAGATGAAAACGGCGAACAAACTGTTACGGCAAAGGACAGAATCCCGTATTTTTTCGCCGCCGCAATGGCGATGATGCTCTGGTTTGCGGTTTTCACGGGTGCCTATATGTTGCTGATGTCTATGGTCGAAGAGAAGATCAACAAAGTGCTGGAAATGTTGTTGGCGACCACACGGTTTTCAGAAATTTTCCTGGGCAAATTAATCGGTGTCGCCGCTCTAACATTGGCGTCTCTGTTGCCGTGGATGATATTGGGGGGAATTGGGTTATATGGGGCAATGCAATTCGCCGATGGGGCCATCGCCGACGGTCTGGCCAAAGCAATGAGCTTGGAAATGTTGATTTTCTTACCCACGTTTTTCATATTGGGCTACGTGTTTTACGGCTCTATATTCATTGCTCTAGGTGCCATAGCCGAAAGTATGCAAGACGCCTCAACTCTGATGACGCCCATGGTCTTATTACTGACCGCTTGTATCATGGTCGTGCCTATTGGCATAGCATATCCCGACTCGCCCATGTTAACTGCCGCTGCATGGTTCCCGTTTTCCGCACCCTTCGCCGCCGTTATCCGCCTGCCGTCTGATCCGCCCTTGTGGGAAACTTTAGGCTCTATGGCCGTGCTGGTTACATCGAGCGTGTTTGTCATTTGGGGTTCGGCACGTATGTTCCGCTACGGTGTCCTATCCGGCGGCGGCATGGCCTCCGTGAAAGCTTGGTTTTCCCGTGTTGTCTTTCGCCGTAAAAACGGCTAGGTTACCAGAATGACCAAATTTGACCCGTCCACAGATCCATCCTTGATTGCCCGTACCGCCTTACTAGAAGCCACCTTACTCCATGTGCCGTTTGATGGCTGGAGTTCAAAGTCCCTAAGGCTGGGCGTACAAAGCGCAAACCTCCCCGAAGGCGCAGAAGAACTATATTTCCCGGGCGGCACCCTGGAAATGATCCAGTTTTGGAACACCGAAATGGACAAAACCGTAGAGGCGGAATTGGCCAAATCAGACCTCGCAAAAATGCGCATACGCGACAAAGTCACCAAAGGTGTTACGGCTAGACTTGAGGCCATTGGTACGCACGAGGAAGCGGCTAGGCGCGCAGTTGCCCGCACCGCCCTACCGGACGGCTTGCTACTAGGCCCCAAAATTCTCTGGGCCGCCAGCGACACCATTTGGCGCGCCATTGGCGATACCTCAACCGATATTAATTACTATACCAAACGCACCACGCTCAGCGCCGTTATCAGCACATCTCTGGCAAGTTGGCTCTCGGACAACGACCCTGAGAAAACCAAAGCGAGAGCCTTCCTGGACGCCCGCATAGAAAATGTCATGCAGTTCGAAGGTGCAAAATTCAAAGCCAAAAAACGTCTGTCAAAACTGCCAAACCCGGCAGAAATTCTCGGCGGGTTAAGGTACGGCAGAGGGCGCCGCAAACGCCGGGGTTAACCACCCAATATATGCCGCAAATAATTTGCTCGCTGATTTTCTGGAAGCTCCAGAATCAACTCTATTGACTGCGTGCCAAGATCACAAACTCGTTCCAAAATTTCCCTCGGCGAATTTTTCGGTGGATCCATGTCATCGCCGGGCTGAACAAACTCCGCGATAGAAGCCTCAATGCTTTTTTGCGATATTTCAGCCAATGTCAAATCCACCGGTTTAGGGTCGACCCTGGGCAATCGGATCATTTTTATTGTAAACTGCTCTTCGAGTTTTGCTGATGCCTTTGAGACATAAGGCTGCACATCACCTAAACTACGCTGGTTGATCATTTGGACACATAAATAAGGTTTGTTGGCTTTATAATCACTATAATTTTGCAACGTAATTTCCATTATGGTGCGCTGGGCTTCATCGTCAGCGTATTTATTTTTATCCGCTAGCAACTCCATCACCACAGCACGCCCTTCATTGATCATCGTTATCTCGTCACTGCCTTTACGTGCGGACTTATCGGTTTGTTTAATTATTTTGTTAAAATATTCAGGCTCGTATTTCTTCATTTCCACAAAAATGGGGGATGCACCCAACAGTTGTTGTTCGACAGATGAACCGATCCGGGGTAACTTCATGCTACCATATTGAGATTTTGCAAACTCTGCGCCCAACAAAGTAAGTGGCACCGCAAATACAACCATTATTAAACTATGGTATTTTTTGTTTTTTACCCTCTTGTTGACTGCAATAGCGATAACTGACCCAAAAAACGCTCCCGTCCCACCGCCAAGCCCTGCATATAAAACTTGTGACCAATCCATTATTTTTCCTCCAACACCTCGTTCACATGACCCATTTTTCGACCCGGCTTAATATCGCGTTTGTCGTAATTGTGGACATAGCTATTTGGTTTTTTGGCCAATGCGTCCGCCTGTAGAATTTCATCGCCAATTAAATTCGTCATTTTAACGCTGCGTTTTGGGACAACCCCGCCAAGTTCCATCCCTGTGATGGCGCGGATGTGTTGTTCAAACTGGTCGGTGCAGCCTGCGTCTTGGGTCCAGTGGCCGGAATTATGGACGCGCGGGGCAATTTCGTTGACGATAAGCCCGCCCCCCTCCAGTTCAAAAAATTCAACGCCCATAACCCCGACATAATTCAGCGCATTTAAAATCCGGTGGGTAATGGCATGGGCTTTATCCCCGATATTTTGCCGATCGTCCGCAGGGGCAATACTGGTATGGAGGCGGTGGTCTTTGTGGACATTTTCGGTCAAGGGATAACAAGAAATTTCGCCCTCTCGGCCTCGCGCTGCAACAATGGAGAACTCTCGCACAAACGGCGCAAAACTTTCCGCAATTAAATCTGTACCGCCGAGCCTTGCGAAGGCGGCTTTCACATCGCGGGGCGTATCCACCTTGATTTGTCCCTTGCCGTCATAACCGAAGCGCCTGGTTTTTAAAATCACAGGCGCGCCATATTTTTTCATAAATCCAGATAGACTGTTCATGGTCTCTATGGGCGCGAAACCTACAACCGGCGCGCCGGCTTTGTCGCGCAAAAAGGTCTTTTCTATCAATCTATCATGGGAGGTTTGTAGGGCAAATTTATCCGGATAAACTGCCGTAAACCGCGCCGCTTGCTCTACGGCAATAACGGGAATATTTTCAAATTCATAAGTGACCACATCACATGTTTTGGCAAAATTGGTGACGGCTTGCATATCTTCATAAGGGGAAATCGTCTGCTTATCGGCAATGCGGCCAGCGGGCGTATCGTCGAACGGGTCAAATATATGAGTTTTGAAGCCAAGTTTTCGCGCCGCCTGTACCAACATCCGGCCAAGCTGTCCGCCGCCAAAAACACCTATGGTGATGCCTGGCTTAGTCACGGAGATCAATCCCGACACTATCCGTTTGCGCCGTGCGCCAATCTTCTAGCCGTCCCGCCAGAGCCGCATCACCCAGCGCCAATATAGCCGTCGCCAAAAGCCCGGCATTCTTTGCACCCGCACTGCCAATAGCCAAAGTCCCAACCGGAACACCGCCGGGCATTTGCGCAATTGATAGTAAGCTATCCAAGCCGCTAAGCGCTTTGCTCCTCACAGGCACACCTAGCACAGGCAAGGCCGTCATGGACGCCACCATGCCCGGCAAATGCGCCGCACCGCCCGCGCCTGCTATAATAACTTTAAAGCCATCATCCTTGGCTGACATAGAGAAATCAAACAATCTTTTTGGTGTGCGGTGCGCCGAAATAACTTTGGCCGCATAGCCAACACCAAGTGCATCCAAAACATCTGCACAGGCCTGCATGGTCGGCCAGTCGGACTTTGACCCCATAATAATAGCAACAGGTTTTGGTGTAGTGATATTCATCATAGCGCTCGCTTAAAGAACGCGAAACTAGCCTGATTTCAGCGCTGGTCAAATGAAAGTTTTGCTCTTGTCAGAAAATATACAAACCATGTGCGTATTTTTCATATTCGCATGTTATTGAAACAAATCTTTAGGCTGTATCACGTCAATTTTTACGACTTTCCCATTTTCAAAAGTAAATATTTCGACAAGATCACTCCCCTTTGTATCCGATTTTTTCAACCAAAGTTTATCATGCATAATGACTTTGTTGTCGACCTCTACCAAGTGCTGAATTTCCGAACGGATATCCGGATGATTTTTAAAGTGATTTGCCCTATTGGCTTGAAGTGCATCTCTGCCCTCAATTTTCATTTCCGCACCAACAAACACTTGAACATTTTCTGCAAATGCCTCTACATATTTTTCCGCATTCTTTTCATTAACGGCATCTATCATCTCTTTTATTGCTTGGCTTTGACTTCCCTCAATAGAATAGTTCGGTGCGCTTTGTTTTGTGCATCCCACAAAAATAAGTAAAGTCATTATAATTAATAATGATATTTTTTTCATTGCCATTTCCTTTAAATATTGAGCATGGCGCACTTCCATATATATTATGGCACCATTGCTTTGGACGAAGTCGGGCGTTTTGTAATTCACCATCAGCCCTAATACGACATTAGACGTAAGTCAATACAACTTGCAACTTTTCCTCCATAACAATCGCCATCCAACACATGGATTTTCAAATCGTAATCCACTAAACACCCAAATTCACATTTTATTAACGCCAATTTTTGACGGTTTCTTGATGCTGTTAGTTGGCAATAATTTCATATTGATTCGCTATAAGATCAGCATCGGTAATGTGGGAATTGGGGAAATTATGAGATTAAAACAACAAATCGTCGGGTTTAATTATGAAGACCACGGCAACTGTCTTCCTGAACAAGAAGCGTTCACGGCTGACGATAGACGTCTACTCCTCGAAGAAATACAAGCCCTAAAAACCAAAATCACTAAGCTGGAGCATTCCGCCGATACGGATCCACTAGTGCCAGTGAAAAATCGCCGTGCCTTTATTCGCGAAATCGAACGAGCGCAAACCGTGGCTTCTCGTTATGATATTCCGTCTTGTATTATTTTCTTTGACCTGAATAAATTTAAAGAAATTAATGATGATTATGGCCACGGCATTGGCGACGAGCTTTTGATAAAAATCGGCAAGGCCCTCAGAAACTCGGTTCGGGAAAGCGACATTGTGGCCCGATTGGGCGGTGACGAATTTGGCGTTATCTTGTTTAAAACAGATGAACAATTTGCGCAAACCAAGGCGGTTATTCTGGCAAGACAGATTTCCAACCAACGGATTGTTCAACAAAAAGGTGAAATTTTCGTCACGGCATCATGGGGTACATCTCCGTGTCATGCAGAAAATTCCGTGAAGCAAATTTTGGACCGAGCCGACCGTGCCATGTATCATAATAAAAATCGACAATCACTGTCGCCGCCAAGGTTACCGCCCGTTCTACAGCCAGCACAGCCAGCACCAAAAATTCAGCAAGCCTGGCCCGTACAGTCGACATTAGCACCACCGCCTATGCCTCGGTAGTGGTGCAAACAAAAGAATTTGTTCACATTAGGCATTTGCATTTTTTTAACCCCATCTTGCTAATGCCAACATAAACACACTCGTCACCTTGGATAAGGTTTAATACAATGGCAGAACTGCAAAATTTAGTCGCATTTGGCAACGAGCCTGGGCATACTGTCACGGCCAATGATGCGCCCGTTGCTGCTAACCAGGTTCAGCGCCTAAAAGACGAAGTCAACATGTTGAAAACCCAGATTTTACAGCTGGAACATAAAGCGGATGAAGATCCCCTGATCCCGATATATAACCGCCGGGCTTTGATGCGCGAGATCGGGAGGGCGCAAGTTTTGATGTCGCGCTATGATATTTTGTGCAGTATTATTTTCTTTGACTTAAACGGGTTTAAAAAAATCAACGACACACATGGCCATAGCATTGGTGATGATTTGCTGATTAAAATTGGCGAAGGGCTAAAAGCCCATGTCCGGGATTGTGATATGGTCGCCCGCATTGGCGGCGACGAATTTGGTGTGCTTTTGTTCAAAACCGAAGAGATGGTGGCGCGGGCCAAAGCCGCCAGCTTGGCCTGCCGTATTGCCGAGCAAAGCATTGATATGGCGGGTGACAAAATTTCCGTCAGCACAGCATGGGGTGTTAGCACTTGCCAGCCCGACGACACGCCAAGGCAAATTTTACACCGAGCCGACCGGGCTATGTACCAAAATAAAAATGGCTAAAAGCCATTAAATAACCAAGACAAATACTCTGTAGTGCGCTATCCTGCCAATATAACTGGAGGAAAATCATGCGGGTCTTTACATTTTTATTGGTAGTTTTAGGGTTTTCACTTTCCGCTTGCGGGGCGCCGGACAGGCCATCCAAAGTGAACGCGCAATCACCAGCCACCGAAACTACACAAGCCAAAACATGGCAATTGCGCGGCTCAGAATCCCAGCTGGGTTTTATCAGTGTCAAAAAAGGCACAATCGTTGAAACCAATAGTTTCACAGACTTCAACGGTACGGTCTTACCAGACGGTGGAGCCACTATTGTAGTCAAGCTTGATAGCGTGGAAACCAATATTGGTATTCGCAATAAGCGCATGAAAGAGCATTTATTCGAAATCGATAAATTCCCCAGCGTCGTGATCAAGGCACAACTTGATTTAACCCAATTTTCTTCCCTGTCTGTTGGCGAGCGCAAAGACATAGAAATCCCCATCAACATTAGTCTGCACGGGCATAATGATGTGATGGACATCGCCATGGTCGTAACCCGGCTTGGCGACAACAAAATCGTTGTTGATAGCCGCACGCCTGTTATCATAGATGCAGACACATTTGGTTTTGGTGCGGGCATTGCCAAGCTTCAAGAACTGGCGAAGTTAAATGTAATCGCGCCAGAAATCCCGGTTATGTTTTCTCTTGTTTTTGCGCAGGAATAAGCTGGCCTTGTTGGTTTTTAACCCGAAATACATTCGCCAGAATTTGATCGTTTAAGGCTAAATCCGGTATATCGTCTGCAACTAGCCTTCCTTGGTGCATCACCCATATGCGGTCACAAAATTGTTGTGCCAAAAATAAATCATGCAGGCTGGTAATGACGATTTTTCCGCCATTATTTGTATTATTTTTAGCCTCGTTCTTTAATGTCTGCATGATGGAAATCTGGTAATAAGGGTCGAGGGACGCCGTCGGTTCGTCGGCCAAGAGTACGGGCGCACCCACGGCCAAAGCCCGCGCCAACAACACCCTTGCTTGCTCACCGCCGCTTAGGCGGTCAAAGCGCCTGTCTTGTAAATCAGTGCAATCTGCGCACACAAGCGCCGCATCTATGGCAGCCCTATCGTCCAATGATAATCTGCCGAGCCGCCCCCGGTACGGGGCGCGGCCAAGCGCCACCAAATCGCGCACGGATAATGCCCAAGCCGCGCTACGGTCTTGGGCGAGCCAGGCGATGTGCTTGGCGCGTTCGCCGGGTGCGAAAGATGTGATGGACTGACCAGAAATACAAACTTGTCCCGCATCAGGCCTGATCAGTCCGGCAATTGTTTTGAGCAAGCAAGATTTACCCGAACCATTAGGCCCGACCAATCCGATCAATTCGCCCGGCTTTGCCGTAGTATTGATACCGCGTAGGATTTGTGTTTTTCCGTAGCCCGCACTGAGATTTTCTATCTGTAAATTCATGACCGCCCCGCCTTGAACGCCAACCAAATAAAGAACGGCGCACCAATAAGCGCGGAGAGAATACCCAGATATAATACCGTGCCATTGCTGGATAATATCCGTGTCAAACTATCCGCCAACACCAAAAACCCGGCTCCGCCCAGTGCCGAAAGCGGAATAAGCTTGGCCGGGTCAGCGCCGAATATAAACCGCAATATATGAGGGACAAACAGGCCGATAAATCCGATAGCGCCCGCCACGGCAACCCCCGCACCAACACACAAAGCCACACCAGCAACCAAAAGCAACCGCAAGCGTCCCAAGGATACGCCCAGACTTTGCGCCGTGTCTTCCCCAAGGCTCAGTGTGCGCAAATCCGACCCTGTAAAAGCCAAACACATTAGCCCCACTAACGTCAAAACCCCGCACAATACAGCCGCATCGAAGTTAGCATTTCTCAAACTGCCCATCAGCCAATAAACGATTTCCGATAACGCCCACGGATTGGGGGCAAAATTCATCAACAAGCCCGTCAGCGCCGTGGCGAGCGAACCAATACCCACGCCTGCCAATATTAACACAGTGGCGCTCTGCCGCCGCCCGGCCATGGCCAGCAACAAAGCCGCGCCAATACCAGCCCCCACAAGTGCGGCAGGTGTAATCCAATTATAATGGCCAAAATATAATGCCAATACTGCGCCGAGTGCTGCCGTGGCCGAGAAACCCAGAATGCCGGGGTCGGCCAGCGGGTTGCGGGTATAGCCTTGCAGAGCCGCGCCGCTCGCCCCAAGGCCTGCACCAATGAATAAGGCGAGCGCCGTGCGCGGTGCGCGCAGATCTTGCATGATAGTCACATGGATGTCGTCGCCGCGCCCGAACAAAGCAGGCAAGAAATCACCCACAGGAATGGACAATGCCCCAATGCTCAGGGACAAAAGTGTTGCAAGCACGCAGAACACTATCAAGGCAGCCAACCGCATTAGTTCAAATCCTTTATGGCTTTGGCGATAATATCCGTAGCCGCGTATAGCCCCGGCCCGGCGCACGGCCATAATTTTCCCGGTACATTGACCTGTGGGATGGTTTTAATTTTGTCTTGCAAAACCTTGTTGCGCAAGCCCGCCTGGTTGACCGAAGCATAGCCGTCTTTGAAAAAGGAAGTGACGATGAGGTCGGGATTAAGGGCGACCAGGCTTTCAATGCTCGGTGTGTGCCACCCTTGTGTGGTGATAATATTGGTGCCGCCCGCAGCACGAATAGCCGCATCAACATAGGTCCCCGGCCCCGCCGTGCCGCCGGACGCGGACAAATAAAGGACAGAGGCTTGCTCCCTCGGGGGGGACTGAATTACATTTTCCTCAACATTGTCTTTGCGAACGGCACCTGCCAACAACACCATATTGTTTTGTACCCTTTCAAAATCCTCACCCCACGCCAAATTCACATATTTTATGCCGCGTTTGTCAAGCAAGGGCTTGGCCGCCGCGCCCTCACCGGGACCGAACACCACCAAAGTCGGGTTCAGCGCCAGCAAAGTTTCAACATCATCACGGGCTTTGGATTTATTCTTAAAACGCGCCGGAGCCGTAGACAGCGCGTCCCCGGATTGCCAGGACAAGGCGGCAATATCCGCCTCACCGACCAAAGACAAAACATAACTATCACCACAAAGCGATGTGGACACAACGCGGAGTTTTTCATTAACATCCCAGCCCCTCACCCGCTGTCGCGCGCCTCTCCCCAAAGGAGAGGCTACGTTTGCCGCACCTGCACTGTTCTCTTGATATATTAATGGTAATTTAGGCAAATTCTCCTCTCCCATAGGGAGAGGAACAAGGTGAGGGGATGAGATGTCCAGATTATTGTTCGGACTCGCCCAGTCTCTTAAACCCAAAAAAATAACTCCAATACAGGTTAAACTAAAAATCAGCGCTAATGCCCGCATAGACCCCCCGTCCTTGTGATGCATAGCCGACTACCTCTTGGTAGTCCTCGTCCAGCAGGTTTTCCCCGCGCACAGACAATGTGACTATATCGTTCAAGCTATACCGTATATTGAGACCAACCAAAGTGAAAGCTTTTAGCTCCACGCGGGAAAAAGTCGCAAAGTCCGTATCAATCTGGCTACCATTATGGTCAGCGGACAAGGTTAAGCTTAGCGGTTCTATAGGCGTCCAAGTCGCCGTCGCACTCGCCAAGAATTCCGGGCGGCGCAATTCGCGGATACCGTTTTCTTTGGCATCTAGAAATGTTGCCGATGCACGAATATCAAGCGTGTCGCCAATACTGCCCCGCGCCTCAAACTCAACCCCTTCGCGTTTACTATCGGTTGTGCGGTTGCGCGCCGTCGAGGGGAAGACACCAAAATCCGTGAATATTTCATTCTTCAAATCGGAGCGGAAATAATCAGCGCTAAAATTCCAATCCCCTAGTTTTTGGTCATAACCGATATTATACCCCAGAGAGGTTTCTGGTGTCAGGTCTGGATTGCCGACAAAAAACGCCGGGAAAAACCCGAACAATTCTGTCATACTTGGGTTTTTCACACCTGTACCGACCGAAGCCCGCACACGTCCCCCAATATTTTCAAAAGCATAACCAGCGCCGACGCGCCAAGTCTGGCTATCGTCAAATCTATCATTGAAGTCCGCTCGCGCAGATGCGCTGAGTGTGATGGCGTTTTGGTTGAAACGGTAGTCCGCTGCCAAAGCATGGTTTTGGATACTTTCATTTTGGTTCTGGCCAGCGCCAACACCGCCGAAATTTGAAAACTCTTCTTTCTCGGTTTCCGCCAAAATCGTCAAATTATGCGCATCCCATGTTTTTTCTGCCGCCCAATTAAGCTGTGTGCGCTTGCCTGTCGTATCGTTGGGAAAGCTCGTCCCGACCGTGTTTTGCTTGGTATCTGCTACACTCAAATTAATCAGATTGGAAAACCCTGCCATATCAAACCGCGCCGATATACGCCCGGTGTGTGTGTCGGTTTGGGTTTCTGATAAGGTATTATCAAGCCGCCCGTTAAAATCCGTGTCGGCATCAAATTCAGACACCGCGTGGGTGTTTGAATATTTCGCACTTAGAGTTAAGCCGCCAATTTCAACATTATTAAGACCAACATTGAGAGCACGGCTATCCGATCCGTCCTTTTCGCTATTATTGCCCGAAACATCATAACCGTCCGTGCGAAACACATTGCCGTTAATGGACAGCGCCGCGCCGTTAATAGGCACTACCGCAGACACCTGGCCTTCAAATGTATTGAAACTCCCGCCCTTTATAGACAGCTTATAGCTTTCATTGGTTTCGCCCGCACGGGTGATAATATTGACAACGCCACCAAGCGCATCACTGCCCCAAAGTGCGGATTGCTCCCCGCGCAAAACTTCGATGCGAACAATATCCGTGCTGCGTAATGAGCCAAAATCAAACTCGCCCGTATTGGGGTTGGACACTTCCACCCCGTCCACAAGCACCAAAACATGATTGCCCTCCGAGCCACGCAATCGCAATTGCGTCAACGCCCCTTGCGGCCCGGAACGGTTAACAGATGCGCCCGGAACTGTGCGCAAAAGGTCGGCGATATAGACATTGCCACGCGCCTTAATCTCCGCCGTATTTATCAGTGTATTGGGGCTCGTGACCTCATTACGATTAGACGGGGATACTCTGCGGCCAATTGCGATGATTTCATCAGAGCTGGGACAGGACATTTCTTCATCTATGTCGCTATCAACCGGAACATAACAAGAAGAATTTCCTATATAATGAATTTGCCCATATGCTTGGCTAGAAAAAATCGGACTGACATATACTGCGATTACCGCAGCAGATAGGTATAAGCGCTTCATAACGACTCCAAAAATAGGCGTAGCCTTATTGGCTATGCGGGTTTCAACAGTGTCGTCATGGGATTCCCTTCCAAGGGATCATTCCTGCTCTCCGCTATTCCCGGCGGGTCGGCGCTGGCGACTTTGTTGGCAGGTCTTCTGACTTACGACTTAATGAGTGTTTGCGCCTTCCCGGTATTTAAAAACACCAGTGGCATGTGCAAAACTCTCGTCGCTTACAGCTGCGGGGACAGTACCGGATTCACACCGATTTCCCTTAACCAACGCCCGCAACATATCCCTATCCGGTTCATGGTCAAGATTTTTATTCTATACGGCACTCACCCGCACCACATTTGTCATTTAATAGAATGATTAAATTAATTTAGTCATTCTATTAAACCCATCAGATCAAAGTGAACAAATTAGTGCAAAGTGGCTATCTTTTCTCTGTATGGAGTATTTATACTTTGGCAAGGTTTCCGCCCTATGCCGTTCCCATGCCCTTTCAGATGTCACGATTAACCAGCATATTTTTAATTATCAACCTCAAGAGTTTGGTAATTGCCGGCTTTGCTGTGCTGTCGACCTGGCTATGTCTTCGCTTTGATATTCGCGCCGACTTTCCCCTGACTATGATTTCGACGGCAATTGTCTTTCCCATCGTATTTTCCATTGGCCATGCTTATAAGCGCCGGGAAAATGCCCTCGATAAGTACGGCTCCCTCAAAGCCCACGGACGCGCATTATATTATGCGGCGCGCGATTGGCTCCCTACCCATGAGGACGAAGACCGTGTTGCTCATATTGAGAGTATTTTGGATAGGCTGATGCGTGGTTGCAAGGACATGTTTAAAGGCAATTTATCAGACATGGAACATCACGAAAAAGAAATCTATACTCGGTTTTCAGAGCTATCCGAATTTGTCAAACATCTGCGCGCCGACGGTCTGCCGTCCGGGGAATGCTCCCGCGCCAATCAATATGTGGGTAAAATCATTGTCGCATTTGAGGGCATGAAACATATTTACCAATACCGCACCCCGCGCACTTTGCGGGCGTTTAGCGATTTCTTCATTGTCATCTTGCCCATTCTTTATGGCCCGTTCTTCGCCCACGAAGCCACGGCCTATGACAATCACCTCACCTATGTTATGCCCATATTGTTTGCTATAATTCTGGTTGGCCTCGACAATATCCAAGACCATCTCGAAGACCCGTTCGATCAGGTCGGTGAAGACGATATAACTATAAATGTAGACAAATTCGTTGGTTTGCTATCGGCAGGCGAAGAGCAAACCTAATAGTTTCGCCTAAAGGAAATGAAACAAATCGGTGTAGTAAGAAAGCGCACTGTCGGCACCTTCATTGCCCAGCTCAAGAACATATTCGACGTCAAAATACGCTTGCCGCAAAGATTGGGCATAGGCCGTAAATTCAGCCAAAACACCTTGGTCAATGACAAATTCGTTAAAACCCAAATTCCAATCCATGTCGTCATCCGACACTATGGTTTTCTCAACAAAAACAAAACTATCATCGTCAGCAATTATTGTTTTGTCAGAACTGTTGAACTCAGATACATTTTCACTCTCGCTGTTACTGCTCACATCGTCTTCTGAAATAACGGCTTTATCTGTAACGATTTGTGCTGTTGGATTGGTATTTCCACCTCTTGAGAACCCGGCCAAAACATAACTCTGACCCGCCCCGGCAATGCCGTTAGCATCTGCGCCCGGCGCACCAATAAGCAAATCATCAAGTCCATCGCCGTCGACATCGCCTATCCCGGTGACAGCAAAACCCACATCATCACCGCCCGCAATGCCGTTAATGCGAAAGCCATTATTACCGTCTAAATTCCCAATATCAAAATTGGCAGGAAAACCGCCTGCACGACCATATATTAAAAATGCACCGCCGCTACCGTCCAGCCCTGGCGCACCGATGATAATGTCGGCAAAACCATCACCATCAAAATCACCAGCAGAGCTTAGAGAAAAACCTAAATTATCGGAAGCCGCCAGACCGGAAACCGTAAAGCCATTACTACCGTCCAAAGCCCCAAGGTCTACACCATTTCTGATGTTGGTATTGCCAAAAACAACATAAATTTCGCCGCTATCAGCACTCCCGCCCAAACCTGAAAAGGGAGCGCTCAGTCCGAAATCGTCTATTCCGTCTCCGTTAACATCCCCTAGCCCCGCCAAATCAAATCCGGCGCGGCCTACCGGGTCAACACCGGTTATTAAAATGCCGGCACCGTTCAAATTGCCCAAATCCAAATTCACTGCAAAGCCGCCAGCATTGCCAAAAATAATCGCAATTTGCCCTGCAGCATCCGTGCGCGTTGGAATGCCGATCATAATATCATTAACACCGTCGCCGTCATAGTCCCCAGAGCCAGCCAATGCCGAGCCTGAAAAACCTGCTGGTGTAGCGCCAGCTATAGTAAAGCCGTTCGCCCCGTTCAAATCAGAAAGCTCAAACACCGGGTTAAATCCGCCAGCCTGCCCAAACACCACATAACTTTCACCCGCAAGGTTATTACCGCTTGGGTCTGCTCCGCGTGCGCCGATGATGAAATCATCAATACCATCGCCGTTGATATCGCCCAGACCCGCAACATCATATCCCGCTTGGTCAACAGGGTTTGTACCGTTTAGGGTAAATCCATTCGTGCCGTTAAGACTACCGAGATCAAAGCTTGCACCAAAATTCTGCCCACCAAACACGACATAAACTTCACCGCTCTGACCTTGGTTCGGGTCGGCGAGATGACCACTTATGATTATATCATCAATACCGTCGCCGTTGACATCGCCAGCCGAAGCTATGGACCAACCGGAATTGTCGAACTGGTCTATACCCGTCAAAACAAAACCATTCGTTCCGTCAATATCTGACAAATTGAAGTCCTGGCCCAAAGGTGCAGGTCGGTCATTGCCGCCAAAAATCACATAAGTTGCCCCCGGGTCGCCGTTGGCATTCGGCCCGGCAAAATGCGCGCCGATCATAAAGTCGTCAAAGCCGTCATTGTTAATATCCCCGGCGCTGGAAACTGCAAATCCGCTCTCGTCGCCCGTAGCCACGCCATTAATGGTCAGGCCAACATTATTATTATTTATTAAATCAAACGCATTGACGGTAAATTGAGCTTCAACAATAGCCGTATCCGTGCCGCCTTGCCCATCGGAAATCGTGTAGGTGAAAATCTCATTATAGGCACCTGGCTGCAATGTGGTAAATTCTATATCACCACCGCCAGCAAAATGCAGGGTTAATCCTGACTGGAACACATAATCCGCACCAGGCTGGATAGCGGCCCCATTAATGTGCGTGATGAAAAATGCATCGCCGTCCGGATCCATATCCGCGCCAAACCCATTGTCGGCAAACAAGTTAAAAGCGTTAAAATCCGGGTCGCCAACTAGCATGTCTTCTATGGCAATAGGTGCAGGGTTAGAAACATCAAAGGTGATATTTGTGCTGACCGTGCCGCCATTGCCGTCGCGCGCCGTAATCAATACAATATAAATACCGTCATTATTGGGGCCGCCTTGACTGGCATTTGCGCTTAATGTTCCTGTAATAGAACTTGTACCCACTTCAAAAGTCAGGCCTGGCGGTAAAGAGCCTGGCGCCACACTTATAGAAAGTACATCTATAAAGTCAGGGTCACCAAAGAATTGCGCCAAAGCAATCGGCGCTAACACATCGCTATCGTCTACATTTTGCACAGGAATGAAGTTAAGCGGATCAATCGGCGGAACGCCCCCGGAACCAACAACAAATGGTGCATCGTTAACACCGTTAACCGTGACCGAAATTGTTGCGGTTCTGAAAATTCCGTTGCCGTCTGTAACCGTGTATGTCGCAGTTGATGTCTCGCTTTGCCCCATGGCCAAATAATCAAAGTCGCCGTCCGGCTGGAAACTGAAAACACCATTTGCTTGGACGGAAAACAATCCGCCCATACTGCCTACGACAGTGCCCCCTACACTCCCTGGAGCGCCATTGACGGCACTAACCCCAAGTATATCTCCATCTATGTCGAAATCGGTACCATTACCATTATCATCAAATACATTGCCGCCAACCGCATTGTCCTCATCTGTGGTGAAGACATCGCGCCTTGCAAATAGGGCGTCATTGACGCCGTTAACAATGACCGTCACGGTGGCTGTACTTGACCCATCAATCCCGTCGTCAATTGTATAGGTAATCGTCGTCGTTGCTGATGCGCCTGCGGCCAAGTTCTCAAACTCGCCGTTGGGAGCAAAGCTATAATTACCGTCCAAATTAATAGTAAACAACCCGCCGCCAGTACCTGCCACAGATGCGCCGACATTGCCCGCAGTTCCCGACACTTGCGTGACCACAAACCCATCGCCGTCCGCGTCGCTGTCTGCTCCATTGCCGTTATCTGCGAACACATTGCCGCTGACGGCAATGTTTTCAGTGGTGGTAATATCGTCGTCGCGGGCAATCGGTGGATTGCCCCCCGGGTTCAACCCCTCAACCGTAACTGTGACTGTTGTCGTGCTGAAACCACCCTCACCATCGCTAATGGTATAGGTTATGCTGGTGTCATTACTGTCGCCAGCATTTAATTCGTTGAAAGCGCCATCGGGGTCAAAACTAATGCTGCCGTCTGCGCTAATAGTAAACAGCCCGCCGGCACTCCCCACCACGGTCAGCCCTACGTTAGAAGCACTGTTATTGACATCGGATACAAAGAAAGCATCCCCATCAAAATCAAAATCAACATTCACGCCATTGTTTTCAAAAACATTGCCATTTATGGCGGTCGCCTCATCAGTAATAAAACTATCACTTTCAGCCATTGGAGCCGGGTTAGAAACACGGTAAATCACATTGGTCGAAAATTGTGCATTATTGTTGTCCGTAGCGGTCACCGTGATCGTGTATACACCATCACCATTGGGGCCACCTTGGCTGGCACTGGCATCCGGCGTTCCGGCAATCGTATTTGACACCGCATCATAAAACATGCCAGGCGGTAGAGCCGCAATATCCACAGTTATTGTCAGTTTATCGGTTGTATCTGGATCGCCGAAATAGGGAGTTAAATCCAGATCCGTAACCGTTGCACCGTCGTCTACATCTTGGCTAGGAATATAATTGGCAGGGTCGCCAGGCACGCCGCCCGCAACCGTTGGATCAAATCCGAACGGCGCATCATTTACCCCCGTGACGGTAACCGCAACCGTTGCAATGTCCGTACCACCATTACCATCCGAAACCGTATAGCTGGTTGTTGTCGTCTCACTTTCGCCAACAGCTAAGTAATCGAAATCACCATTTGCCCGGAAAGAGAATGTACCGTCTGATTGAATAACAAATATACCGCCCGTGCTACCTTGAATATTGGCCCCGACATTGGCCGCCAGCGCGTTAACGGCGCTGACAAAAATTGCATCACCGTCAGAATCGGAATCGGCACCATTGCCATTGTCAGCAAAAACAGTGCCCGTAACCGGGTTATCTTCATTTGTCGTAAAATTATCATCGGCGGCAATTGGCGGCGTATTGCCAACGCCAAGAGGGTCAAATCCGTAAATAATGTAGCTTTCACCTTGGAATCCATTGCCAAAATTGTTAGCCCGGGGCGCGCCGATAAGCAGATCGTCAAACCCGTCATTATTGACGTCACCCGCACCGGATACGGAATATCCGCTATTATCACCCGCACGCGCGCCCAAAAGAGCAAATCCATTTGTACCGTCCAGGTCGGCCACATCAAAGATTGGGCTTGCGCTAAAGCTACCGCCAAAAATCAAATAGGTCTGCCCTGCATTGCTGTTACCATTTGGATCGGCATCTCTAGCACCGATGACAAAATCAGCAATACCGTCTCCGTTAAAATCGCCAACCCCGGATACTGAATATCCTGTATTATCAAACCCGTTAATGCCGTTTATGGCAAACCCGTTCAGGCCATTTAAAGATGATAAATCCAAGCTAGCCGTAAAACTACTCGCCCCGTAAACCACATAGGCCTGTCCAGCATTTACCACGCCAGATGAACTATCGGCAGAAGGAGCACCGATCAAAATATCGGCAAGGCCATCACCATTGATATCGCCAATACCCGTGACAGAATGGCCTAAGCTATCACCGCTTGCTATGGCATTAACAACAAACCCATTCGCACCATTTAGTGTCGTAAGGTCAAAATTGGCGCCAAAACCAGCCGCGTTCCCAAAAATCACATACGTTTCACCCGTAAACGAAAATGTTCCAAATGCGGCGTTTGCATTCGGAGCGCCTACAGCGAAATCATCAATGCCGTCTCCGTTAACATCGCCCAACGCCGTGACCGCTTCCCCGGTACCATCAATAGGGGTTAGAGAGGGTATAACAAACCCATCCGTACCGTCCAACAACCCCAAATCAATTTGTGCGGCAAAACCAGTATTGGTGCCATACACAACAAATGCGGCGGCGGATTGTCCGACCTCGCCATCACTTTGGCTCCCCACCAAAAGATCATCAATACCGTCTCCGTTGACATCGCCTGCATTTGTGACCGCAAAACCCAAGCCAGGGTTGCTAGGCCGCGCCGTCATGACAAAACCATTTGTACCGTTCAGGCTGGTTAAATTAAAATTTGCTGGAAAGCCAGTCGCACTACCAAATATCACATATGCTTCCCCTTCAGAAACCCCCATTACATTTGTCGCGCCGCCGCTCGGTGCGCCGATTAAAATATCCGTAATACCGTCCCCATTGACGTCTCCTGCACTGGACACTGCACGACCAAAGCGGTCAAAAGCGGCAAGCCCGTCAACGCTAAAACCGTTCACCCCATTTAGCGTAGATAAATCCAGCCCTGTTGGAAATCCAGCTACACTGCCAAATACCACATAGGCTGCGCCAGAACCCGCAAATGGTGCGCCAATAATGTAGTCGTCTATTTTATCACCGTTGACATCTCCAAGACCAGAGACAGAGGCCCCGCTTCCCATGCCGTCCGGCGCACCAAATATACGGTAACCTTCTGCCGCGCTCAATGTGGCCAAATTCAGTGCATTAACGACAAAGCTTATAGTGACATTGGCCGTATCCGTTCCGCCATTGCCGTCGTCTATTGTATAGTTAAATACATCATCCGCAAAATCGCCGAGGCTCAAACCAACGGTGTTAAATTCAACGTCTCCGCCCCCTAAATACGTTACCTCCAACCCATTATTCAGCGTTATAACCGCACCAATAGATATTATTGTGCCATTGATCATCGTGACTGATAAATTATCGCCGTCCGCATCAGAATCTGCGCCCAAGCCGTTGTCTGCAAATAAATTGAAGGTCGTGTTTAAATTACTTGCCAAGAGATTGTCGTCCACGGCTAACGGCGGTGCAAAATTAGGCAATTCAGACACCACTGGTATTTCCGTAAATATCTCTTGTGATATTGTTATATCATCTTTGCCAAAATCAAGTTTCGTATAGGCGCTCAAAAAAACTGGCTGATAATTAAATAAGAATTCATCTTGCCATAACAAACTCACGTCAACCATAGCGCTGCCATCTGAAAAATTATATCTATATGCCATTTTTGCCCCTAGTCTTTGCAAAGCAGAAACACCTCTGCTTAACCCTGACGTCCTGTATAACAAAAAGGCCTTTAGACTTCAAGGCTTAGTCGGAAGTAGGTTCGGAATGTAAAACCGCCAGGAATACGCCGCCAAACCGTTCTAGTTTGGCTTTGCCAACACCGTGGACATTCGCCATCTCGCTTATGTTTTTGGGTTTTTGTCTTGCCATATCGCGCAGGGATTTATCGTGGAAAATCATGAACGCCGGGACATTTTGCTTCTGGGCAAGAGAACTGCGGGCGGTTTTCAAGCGGGTCAGCAATTCCGATTCCGCTTCGGATAAAGATTGCTCAGCCTGCTTTGCTTTAGCCCTGCGCGGTATTTTTGCTACCTTGCCAACAGACATGGGTCTAAAGGAAAACTCCGCCGCACCGCGCAGCAAATCTTTGCCGCTCGCGGTCATGGATACACCGCCGTATTCTGCCACATCCAAATGCACAAATCCAGCCGCGACCATCTGGCGAATAATCGATTGCCATTGCGGCTTTTTGAGGTGTTTACCAACCCCCCATGTGGGCAATTTGTCGTGGCCAAAATCTCGGATGCGCTCAGTATTTGCCCCCGTCAAAATATCGCAAATATAGGCCGGGCCGAACCTTTGTCCGGTGCGCACAATCGCCGACAAAACCATCTGGCCTTCGCGTGTACCTTGCGTAAGTTCTGCGGGATCAAGGCAAACATCGCAATTGTTACAAGGCTTGCTAGCCTCGCCGAAATAAGCCAGCAAAGCTTGGCGGCGACAAATGGGCGCTTCGCAATAAGCTATTAACCTGTCGAGACGTTTATGGGCGCGGCGTTTTAGTTCTGTGCTGGCATCATCCTGCTCTATGAATTGGCGGCGCATACGAATATCACCCATGCCAAACAACATCTCACAATCCGCCGCGTCGCCGTCGCGTCCTGCCCGGCCAAACTCCTGATAATAATTTTCCATGGAGGACGGCAAATCCGTGTGAAACACAAACCGCACATCTGGCTTATCAATCCCCATCCCAAAAGCAATCGTCGCGCACATAATGATCCCAGGGTCACGCACAAAGCGCTTCTGATTATCATCCCGCGCAAATTTATCCATGCCCGCATGATAGACCAAAGCCGTATAGCCAAGGCTATTCAAGGTCGCCGCCGCGTCCTCGCATTTCTTGCGCGACAGGCAGTAAATGATACCGCTATCACCCTTTCGGGTTTTCACGAACGCCGCCAACTGGTTTTTCCAGCTTTGTTTGGGCGTCACTGAAAGGGAAATATTGGGACGATCAAAACCCGACACATAAATTTTCGCATTGCCGCCAAATAGCTGTTGGGCAATATCTTTGCGGGTGACTTCATCGGCACTAGCCGTCAGAGCAATAATTGGCGCGTCCGGGAAATGGGTTTTCAACTCCGTCAACATTTCATATTCAGGTCTAAATGACGGCCCCCATTGGGAAATACAGTGGGCTTCATCAACCGCAATCATGGTGACATTCAACGAGCGCATCACCTCTAATGTGCCCCCGTTCATCAACCGTTCCGGCGACATATACAAAAGCTTGGTTTTGCCGCTGCGCACACTGCGCCAAATTCGCTCATTATCTTCAGGAGCAACAGTCGAGTTCAAAGTCTCCGCAGGCGCGCCCAGTAATTTAAGCGCACTAACCTGGTCGTTCATCAGCGCGATTAGAGGCGAGACAACAATGGTCAGCCCGTCTCCCATCAAGGCCGGAATTTGAAAAATTAAAGATTTGCCTGCCCCCGTAGGCATCACACAAAACACATTCTCCCCGGCCAATAAATCACGAATAGGCTGCGCCTGCCCAGGCCGAAAATTGTCGTATCCGAATATATTTTTTAACGTGCTGTGCATGGGTTTTGTAAAGAACAATTTATGAACAAAGTAAAGCTATAAATAAACTAGACCGCGCCTTTCCATTGGCATAGAAAGGAGTTTCGCGTTTTTGCGAATTGGAGTTCTATGATGAGTACACCCCACAAAGACCTTTTGAAATCGGCGCAAGCCGTGCGCGAAAACGCCTACGCCCCTTATTCCAAGTTTCAGGTCGGGGCGGCTGTGCTGGGGGCGGATGGTGAAATTTACGCGGGGTGTAATGTGGAGAATGCGGCTTATCCTGAAGGTGCTTGTGCCGAGGCAAATGCTATTGCGGCTATGGTGGCGGGGGGCTGTACCGAGATTGCGCAAATCGCCATCGTGAAAAAAGGCGGCGGTAAAGTCGCACCGTGCGGTGGGTGTCGTCAGAAAATAAACGAATTTGCAGGTGCGGATGTGCCAATTTTCGTGCAAGGTAAGGACGGAGCGTTGCAGCCCTATACATTGGGCGAGCTTCTGCCCGTTGCCTTTGGTAAAAGTAATTTGGAGACAGATATATGAGCGCTGATGTTTTAGCAAAATTGATACACGAACGCACGGGCGGCAAGCCTGTGGATATGGGCATGATTTTGGGTTCCGGCCTGTCCGGTCTGGTAGATTTAATCGAAGACGCGGTCGCCGTCCCCTATGAAGACTTGCCCGGCTTCCCCCATGCGGGCGTATCGGGTCACAATCCCAATCTGGTTATCGGAACAATGGAGGGTGTCAATGTCGCCGTATTTGGTGGCCGCTCTCATTACTATGAACACGGCAAGGCAGACGCCATGCGCGTACCGCTGGAGACCCTGAAAGCTTTAGGAGCCAGCGCCGTGTGCGTGACCAATTCGGCGGGTTCCTTGCGCGAAGATATTCCGCCGGGCTGGCAAATGCTGATAACCGACCATATCAATATGTCCGGCACTAGCCCCCTTATTGGTGAGCCAGGAGATGCGCGGTTTGTGGATATGGTGGACGCTTATGACCCGGAACTTGTCGCAGCCGCCAGACGCGGCGCCGAGGACATTGGTGTGCCTTTGCCCGAGGGTGTTTATACATGGTTGTCCGGCCCCGCGTTCGAGACCCCTGCCGAGATTAAAATGTTGAAAACCATCGGCACGGATACGGTCGGCATGTCAACGGTGCCCGAAGTTATTCTGGCAAGGTTCCTTGGCCTGAAATGTGTCGGGTTCTCAAATGTCACCAATATGGCGGCGGGCATGTCGGCCACCGCCATCACCCATAAGCAAACCAAAGAATGGGCCGCAAAATCCGCCGACCAATTCCAAGCGCTTATCAAGGCGTTCCTCAGGCAGTATAAAAAATTATGAGCATTATCAAAAACACCTGGCCAAGAAACACCGGAATGCCGCTTGACCTTAAGCATGTCAAAGGCATTCAGATTAACCGCAGCGCACTGGAGCGACGCGCCGCCACGCTCGGCACGCGCCGCTCGGTCAAGAAAGATTACCAAACCGCTTGGCTGCTTAAGGCCATAACTTTCATCGACCTGACCACACTCGCCGGCGATGATACGGATGGGCGTGTGCGCCGCCTGTGTAGCAAAGCAAAGCACCCCGTCCGCCAAGATGTGCTTGAAATGTTGGGCGCACAAGACCTCAACATCAAGCCGGGCGCTGTGTGCGTCTATAATAATTTTGTGAAGACAGCCGTGCAGGCGTTGGAAGGCACGGGCATTCCTGTAGCCGCTGTGTCCACCGGGTTTCCGGCTGGGCATACGCCGCTGGGTACACGTCTGTCCGAAATCCGTGCATCGGTCAAAGCGGGCGCACAAGAAATCGACATAGTGATTGAGCGCCATATGGCTTTGAACGAAGACTGGCGGGCGCTTTATAATATGGTCAAGCGCTGCCGAGAAGTGTGCGGCGATGCCCATATCAAGGTTATCCTGGCCACGGGCGAGCTTGGCACTTTAACCAATGTCGCCAAAGCCTCCATGGTCTCCATGATGGCGGGCGCAGACTTTATCAAAACCTCGACCGGTAAAGAGAGCATCAATGCCACCTTGCCCGTGTCTCTGGTTATGGTGCGGCAAATCCGCGAATACCAAGAACTCACCGGATACAAGATCGGCTATAAACCTGCGGGCGGTATTTCGGATGCCAAGATAGCGCTGGTTTATATGTCCATGATGAGAGAAGAACTGGGAAGCGAATGGTTGACACCAGAGCTGTTCCGCTTCGGAGCATCCAGCTTGCTCGGCGATATAGAACGCCAGCTTGAACACCGCGCCACCGGGCGCTATGCCGCCCGTCATCACCAGTCTTTAGTTTAGGAAACCGCTATGTCTGTGAAAAAAATATACGAAAACATTTCTACTTCGGCGGAATACGGCCCGGCCCCCGAAAGCGATGCCGAAGCCAAAGCATGGCTCAATAGCCACAAGAAAAATTTTGACCTATTCATTGGCGGAAAATGGGTGAAAGCTAGCGGTAAACCGTTTGCCGCCCACAACCCGGCCAATGGCGCAAAGCTGGCCATGGTCAGCCAGGCAAGCAAAGCCGATGTTAACAAAGCCGTGAAAGCGGCACAAGCCGCTGGCGCAGGCTGGCGGGCTTTGTCTGGTCATGCACGGGCGAAATATCTTTATGCTTTGGCGCGTTTGGTGCAAAAACATGCACGGGTTCTGGCAGTGTTGGAGTCTCTGGATAATGGCAAACCTATCCGCGAAACCCGCGATATTGATATTCCGCTCGTGGCGCGGCATTTCTATCACCATGCAGGCTGGGCAAGCTTGCGGGATAGCGAGCTGCCGGATTATGAACCGCTCGGCGTAGTCGGGCAGATCATTCCGTGGAATTTCCCGCTCTTGATGATGTCGTGGAAAATCGCGCCCGCCTTGGCTGCTGGCAATACCGTGGTCATAAAGCCCGCAGAGCAAACCCCGCTCACTGCTTTATATTTTGCAGAACTGTGCATGAAAGCCGGGCTACCGGACGGGGTGGTGAATATCATCACCGGAAACGGCGAGACCGGACAAGCCATTGTCGCCCATAAAACCATAAGAAAAATCGCCTTCACAGGCTCCACCGAGGTCGGTAAATATATCCGTAAGGCCACCGCAGGCAGCGGCAAAAGCATCACGCTTGAACTGGGCGGCAAATCACCATTTATCGTGTTTTCAGACGCCGACCTGGACAGCGCCGTGGAGGGTGTTGTCAACGCTATCTGGTTTAATCAGGGCGAAGTGTGTTGCGCCGGGTCGCGCTTATTGGTCAGCGAGGCCGTGGCCGATAAATTTTATAAAAAGCTTAAGCGCCGTATGGATAAACTCCGCGTCGGGGACCCGCTCGACAAAGCCGTTGATATGGGATCACTGGTCGATAAAACGCAATACACGCGCATCCAAAACATGATTGCGGCGGGCCTAAAAGAAGGCGGCGAGATTTATCAAGCCGATATATCGCTCCCGAGCAAAGGTTGCTTCATGCGGCCTACGCTGATTACGGGTGTAGACACGGCCTGTACTTTGGTGCGCGAAGAAATCTTTGGCCCGGTCATGGTGTCCATGACTTTCCGTACCCCAGCCGAAGCTGTCGCCCTTGCCAATAATACGCGGTACGGTTTGGCCGCCAGTGTCTGGTCTGAAAATATCAATACGGCACTGGACATGGCGGCACAGATTAAGGCTGGCGTGGTCTGGGTCAATTCGACCAATCAGCTTGATGCGGCGGTCGGCTTTGGCGGTATGCGCGAAAGCGGTTATGGCCGCGAGGGTGGGCGCGAAGGCATGTTGGCTTATCTCAAACCAAAAGGCGCAAATGCAAAACCGCTGGCTCTTGTTAAGCAGGCGGCAGTAAAATCCAACACCCCTGAAAACGCCTCTGTAACAAGTATCGACAAAACCCCGAAAAACTATGTAGGTGGCAAGCAAGCCCGTCCAGACGGCAGTTCAGTCATGCCCGTGATTTCAGCCAACGGGAAGTTTCTCGGAGAGGTCGGGCGCGGCAACCGCAAGGACATTCGCAATGCCGTTGAAGCCGCAACCAAAGCGGCCAAATGGTCAGCCTCCACCGCGCATTTGCGGGCACAAATCATTTATTATATCGGCGAAAATCTCGACGCCCGCAAAGACGAATTTGCCCAGCGGATAAAATCCATGACTGGCTGCACCCTCCCCGCCGCCAAAAAAGAAGTCGCTCTGTCGGTCGAGCGCCTGTTCTTCTATGCGGGCTTTGCCGATAAATTTGATGGTGCCGTCCATGCCCCGCCAGTACGTGATATTGCTATCGCCATGAACGAACCTATCGGCATTGTCGGTATCGTCGCACCGCAAGCCGCGCCCTTGCTCGGCTTTGTCTCCCTACTGGCTCCGGTCATTGCAACGGGAAACCGCGCCGTACTCATTCCGTCCGACGTGTATCCGCTCGCGGCTACGGATTTTTATCAGGTTTTGGAAACATCCGACGTGCCTGCGGGCGTGGTCAATATTATCACGGGCGCACACGATGTGCTAACACCTACGCTCGCCGAACACGACGAGGTGGGTGCCATATGGTATTTCGGCAAAGCAGGCGGCGTCGCAGGCGTCGAAGCCGCGTCCATAGGCAATCTTAAACAAGTCTGGTCACACCAGGAACAAGAGATAAACTGGGCAAGCACATATGGCCGCCGCTTTATGGAAAAAGCCAGCCAGGTTAAAAACATCTGGGTGCCTTATGGGGCTTAGGGCACCATCCTCACCCCGCTTGCGGGGGAGGTGCCCCCTCTTGGGGGCGGAGGGGGAAGCAGTTATCGTTAAGTGCCAGATTAGAAAATGGCATAGAGTTATAGGTAAGTAGGTTTAAATGGTTTTTTGTGTTTCAATTACAAACTTTTTTCGTGACGAGAGATTTCCCCCCTACCGCTACGCGGCCACCTCCCCTGCTGAAGCGGGGCGAGGATGAAAAACACCTTTCTGCCACAAGAATTCCTCGCGCAAATCCGCGACGGTATCTCACCGTCCGCGCGCGACATCCAAACTTTTATCAAAGGCATCAGCACGGGCGATACCAGCCCGGCGCATATTGGCGCATTCGTTATGGCGGTGTATCTGAAAGGCTTGGCCAAAGGCGATATTGTCACCTTGACCAAAGCCGTTAGAGATAGCGGTGATGTTATGGAGTGGGATTTGGACGGCCCGATTCTCGATAAACATTCTACAGGCGGGGTCGGGGATAATGTGTCGCTTCTGCTTGGCCCGGTGATTGCTGCGTGCGGCGGTTATGTGCCGATGATTTCAGGCCAAGGGCTAGGCCATACGGGCGGAACGCTGGATAAGTTTAGCGCTATTCCCGGCTATAATGTGGGTGCAGATAACAAGCTGTTTCGCCGCACGGTCAAAGACATAGGCTGCGCGATTATCGGCCAGACGGGGGCGCTGGCGCCTGCGGATAAAGTCATGTATGCCATACGCTCGGCCACGGCCAGCGTCAGCAGTTTGCCCCTTATCACCGCGTCCATATTATCCAAAAAACTGGCCGAAGGGCTGGACGGTTTGGTGCTGGATATTAAATGCGGATCCGGCGCATTCATGGATAATTTCGAGGATGCCAAAGCGTTAGCAAAATCGCTTATCGAGGTCGCTAACGGTGCAGGTGTCAAAACCTCTGGCCTGATTACAGACATGAACCAGCCCCTCGCCAGCGCGGCGGGTAATGGGGTAGAAGTCCGTAATGTCATCAACCATTGGCGCGGGGTTCGGGATGCACGCCTGCATAAAATTACAGTGGAATTATGTGCTGAAATGTTAGTGTCCGGCGGCCTGGTGAAAGACGTTGATACTGCCCGCACCAAAGTCGAAACCGTATTTGATAACGGCAAAGCGGCGGAGGTTTTCGCCCGCATGGTCACGGCACTCGGAGGGCCGTCTGACCTGATACAAAACCCGGATAAATATCTGGAAGCCGCGCCGATACTCACCGATATAAAAGCTACACAATCCGGCACAGTTTCGGCCATTGACGCCCGCGCCGTAGGCAATGCAGTCATCGTCATGGGCGGAGGTCGCAAAAAACCTGAGGACACCATAGATTATGCCGTCGGCTTTGACCGCATCGCGCCTATCGGCACCAAGATTAGTAAAGGCGATGTTCTTGCCCGCATCCACGCCCGCAGCCAAAATCATGTGGCCGAAGCTGGTAAAATGCTGCGAGATGCTTATATGTATTCTGACAGCGCACCGGATAGTCCGCTGATTATCGAGCGTATCCCAGCAAATAAATAAAGGCAGACATATGAGCAGAGCATTTTTATTGGTGATGGACAGTGTCGGTATTGGCGGTGCGCCAGATGCGGAGGCGTTCGGCGATGTTGGTGCCAATACATTCGGGCATATCGCCCAGTGGTGCCAAGATGGCCGCGCCGATATTGCGGGTGTGCGCAGCGGCTCTTTGCACATTCCGTTTTTAGAAATGCTCGGACTTGGCCTTGCCGCCAAAATGGCCTGCGGTGCATTGCCGGACGGGCTGAACCCAAGCCCAGATATTATCGGTCAATACGGCAGCGCCGCAGAGCTATCCACGGGTAAGGACACTATATCAGGGCATTGGGAAATGGCGGGGTTACCTGTCACCTTTGATTGGGGTTACTTCACCGATAAGACCAATAGCCTGCCAAAGGCGCTGATTGACGACTTGGTCGCCCAAGGGGATCTCCCCGGCATCCTTGCGAATTGTCATACGTCCGGTACGGCTGTGCTGGTCGATTACGGTATGGAACATCTTAAAACGGGAAAACCGATTGTCTATACCAGCGCAGATTCGGTGGTGCAAATCGCCGCCCATGAAGAACATTTCGGGCTGGATAGATTACTCGGTTTATGTGAGCTTACCCGTAAATTGGTAGACCCTTATAATATCGGGCGAGTGATTGCCCGGCCATTCTTGGGCGACAATCCAGCCAATTTTGCCCGTACCCATAACCGCCATGATTATGCCGTGCCGCCTATTGGCGATACTTTATTGGATCGTGTTGTCAAAAATGGCGGCGAAGTTCATGCCGTCGGTAAGGTCAGCGATATTTTCGCAGGCCAAGGCATCACCCATAAATTGCCCGCCGCCGGCCACGCCGCCCTGATGGCGGCGACCCTCAAAGCTGCCGAGACCGCCAAAGACGGTGCGCTCATCTTCACCAATTTCGTCAATTTCGATATGGATTTCGGCCACCGCCGCGATGTGCCCGGCTATGCCAATGCGCTGGAAGAATTTGACCCTATGTTAGAAGCGTTCGAGCAGGAGCTTCGTCCAGATGATTTGGTCATTATCACTGCCGACCACGGCAATGACCCAAGTTGGCCCGGCACCGACCACACCCGCGAACAGGTCCCCGTCCTGGCCTTTGGCCCCAAAATCAAACCCGGCGCAAAAGGGCCACACACAGGGTTCACGGTGATAGCAGACCAGATAGCGGCGCATTTGGGGTTGGGGTGAGAATGTCTCATAACCCTAGAGCATTTGTTTTATTCTGCATGTTTCTTAACTAAATTAGGATATTTACGGTTAAGCGCAGGCATATATTGTTGACATATCTGGTCTTGTGACACTGACCAGCCATCTAAATGTTTTGTTTTATAGGCCCTACGGAAATACTTGATACAGCCTTGCGGTATTGCATTGCTTGGGTTGCCCGTTTTTATAAATGCAATAATATCATCTTCACTGAAGCCTAGCCCGCAATAACCAGCTTTATCGGCTAAATCGCCATTTGCCTGTCTGCGCGCAACGATCAAATATGATTTATTTCTTTGATAGGGGCTGTCGCGCATTATTTTTCTATAGTTACCATAACTCCCAATTTCACCCCTATATAATTTCTCAATCTTGAACACGGTAGACCGCCTATATGCTGATCTGGGTTTTGTTTCTTGGGAATAATATATCGGCCTGCCCGTAAAAACCAGTTCAGCATCAGCCATCACAGCAGAAATAGACCTTGTTGATTCCATACAAGTCGTTGCATGCGCCCTCATACTACAAGCGAGCATCAAGGCGAAGAGCAGGCTTGTTAGGTTTAGCAATTTGGTGGCCATCACAGTAATGTGATATCATAATATTAAATGTGTGCCAACTAATTTTTCTGTTACCCTCCAACATCCTTAAACGCTCCACCCGTTTCGGCGCGTTTTTTGAGTAGGGGGACGTCTTGCCTGGCATAGGGGCCGGTTTTTGCGAATTGCTGGATTCTCTCGTAGACCGCCTTGGCGCCTATGGTGTCGGCATAGAACATTGAGCCGCCTTGATAGGCCGGGAAGCCCGGTAAATATCCGAGTGGGCTGAACGCAAAAGCGGACTCGCGTTATTACGAATCCGCTTTTTTTTATTCTGTAACTCTGCCCTAAAGCAAACTAACTGATAGTTATTTCTTACCGCGCGTTTGGTCGATACCGCGACCTGTTGTGCGTTCGGCGATACGGGCGGATTTACCACGGCGATCACGCAGATAGTAAAGCTTGGCGCGGCGCACCTTGCCTTTGCGCTTGATCTCGATGCTTTCCACAAGCGGGGAATAAACCGGGAATACCCGCTCTACACCTTCATTGTAGGAAATCTTGCGCATGGTGAAGCTTTCGTTCAGGCCGCTACCATTGATGGCAATACAGACGCCTTCAAAAGCTTGCAGACGCTCGCGCGTGCCCTCTTTAATTTTCACTTGTACAACCAATGTATCACCAGCGGAAAAATCCGGAATGGTTTTACCGTTGGACAGAAGCCGGGCTTCTTCTTTTTTGTTCAATTTTTGAATAATATTCATATTACTTCTCCTTGTTGCCCTTTATGTAGCTCTGCCACATATCAGGACGGATTTCCTTTGTTATCTTTTCCATCTCTGCCTTGCGCCACATTGCAATCTTCTTGTGGTCGCCCGACAATAATACTTCCGGGATTTTCCGGTCTTCCCACTCACGCGGCTTGGCGTAAAGTGGGTATTCCAAAAGCCCATCTTCAAAGCTTTCTTCCTCTGCCGAGGCACCGCTACCGAGAACCCCCGGCAACAAACGCACACAGGCCTCTATCATTGCTTGCGCCGCCACTTCTCCGCCTGCGAGGATAAAATCCCCCACGCAGGCCTCTTCCATGTTCCGCGCTTCGATGACCCGCTGGTCAAGCCCTTCAAAGCGTCCGCAGAACACGATAATACCCGAACCAGACGCCAGCGCCCTCACCCTTTTTTGGGTTAAAGGCCGCCCGCGCGGTGTCAGATATATCAGCGGTCGCGTACCAACTGTTTCATCAGCCTTTCGCGCCACACTGTCTCTTACACTGTCTATCGCCCGGGCACTAACTTCGGGGGTTAAAACCATACCAGGTCCACCGCCCGCAGGACTCGCGTCAACAGAACGGTGCTTATTATAGGAAAAATTCCGTATGTCTATAGCTTCAAGCGCCCATTTTTCATCTTTTAATGCAGAACCAATGACAGAAGCCCCCAAAACCCCCGGAAAAGCATCCGGAAACAAGGTCAACACACTTGCTGTCCATGGTTTTGCTGCTGGTTTTATAGTATCAGACTTGGTCATGGTGGGCTTCTACACCAATTTTACGGTCTTTCAATGCTCATAAATAAGAATCGGTATGGTTGTAGCGCACTAAAAGTCCGTCCAACCGCCGAGGGGGTGGATGGTTATTTTCGCGGTGAGGCCAGCCTTGACATAGGGGTCGTCTTTAATCCAGCCCGTGACACAATTAACGCAATTGGCCTCCACCACCAAGAGCGAGCCTTTCATGGTTTCGTTATCATCAGCGAGCCAAGGCCCGGCGGACAGCACCTGAACCTTGCCCTCAGCTTTCAAATGCGCCAAATGCGCATCCCGATGAGCCAAACGCACATCCAGCGCCCCGTCTTTATCTTGGGTATAGACCATAAATTTCATTATTTTACCTCTATTTCAGCCAGATCATATTCCCCGGCTCCTTCTTCGTCATAATTATCATTATCGTTCTTATGGGTAAACTCAATCGTTACGCTTTGCATTGTCTGGTTCTTGCGGCCAAAATCCTTGAATAGGCGCGCACGCACCGCAATAGCACCGTTGGGATTATAGGCATCCGAACCGTAATAGTCCGCTATCACCTTATAAATGCCTTTAGGGGCTTTGCGGATAAGATATTGTTCGGGGCCATACCCATTGGTCATATCATTGGAAAGTTGCCCGCCAGAACGTGTCTCATGATTTTGGTAGCTGGATTTTTCTCCTGATGGCTCAATGACCCACAAATCCATATCGGCACGATCAAAATTCCAGTCTATGATCACCCGTAAATCTACATCAAGATTAGCAATCAGGCGCTCATCTAGTGGGATATGGTGTTTCAGTTTATGTGGTAGTTTATGGATCTGCGCATTCGCATCCATCAAAGCCACCAATTCAATACCGTCATAATCGCCGTTCCAGGTGTTGCGAATAACTGTATCGAAATTTTGCAAGGCTTCCAGATAAGCCGCGTTTGCTGTGTCTTTATTTGCCGCTCCATCACCGTAAGCGGTTAAAGCTATGGCTAAATCATAAAACGGTTGTGGCCGGAAAGATTCGCGCAAAGCCACAAGCCGCAACAAAGAAACGGCCTGCGCACTATAGCCATAATCGAGCAAGCGATTGGCGACAGCCGTGCGTGTGATACTGCCGGATATTTCAAGCTCTAATGCACTGAGCACGACTTGCGCCGCTTTAGCATCATCGCCGCGCTGATGATAGAAATCCCCTACATCTAAAAAGAACGCCGGATTTTGGCCATGGGTTTTTCGCTGTTCCAGATAAACGGAGTTAAGATCTGCCGAATTCGCCGCTTTCAGCGCGGTCAAATATGGACGGTCAGGCGACCAAGCTTTTATTTTTATTTTGGTTTGTGAGAAAGAAGAGTTAATCCTACTTCCAGTGACAACGACTTCATCACTTTCTGCTTCATCTCTCAATCTATCTTGTCCAACATAGCCATCGGACGGTTCTTGGACTACGATTGGGGCGGGTACTGGCTGGGGCGCGTTACCTGTGCGCGTTCTTTTCTCTTTCTTGGGTTTAGCAATTTCAGCGAAATTCTTGCCCCACCATGCCTTCTGGTCTTCCCAAATATCAATCACATCTTCGAGCCGTTCAGATTTTTCTTCCAGTTTTTCCACACGTTTGCCAGCCTGTAATTCAATAAATTCAACCATCTTCTCAATTGGATAACTTGCTGGTGGTTCAATATCAGCCTCTACATAATCATCCGGTGTTTCCAAGACAATGAGCGAGGTTTCTGGCCCTGGTAGATTATACTTGCTGGCATGGGCAATGAGCGGGAAATATCCCGCTTCGCCCTCGGTGCGAATCTCCTCTGCAATCCGCTGCGCCCACAGGGTAGCAGGGCCATTGTGCTTAATCACAGGAATATCAGAAATTCGTTTTTGGATGGTGCGGGCTTGGGAACCGTCTAAGCGAAAAACAGGCTCAGCAAAGGTTGGCACCACACCTGATATAGGCGCAATTAACATGATTTCTCGGCCAAGAACGAATTGCCGCATTTGATTGAGATTACTGCCGATAAGCGGTGACCACGTCACTTTTTTCATGCCGCCGTCCGTGAGGGCAAAAATATTATCAGAGCCATAATACCGACCACCGTTTTTCTCTGCCAGCATTTGCAAATAGGCATGATTTGCGCTTTTATCAGTAGAAACCGTAAACACACGGCAATCAAGTTTGGGCAAATACGACCCACCGAGCGTCCCGCGCCCATCTGTGAAAACAATACAAGTATCAACATCGGATTTACCACTACTGAGCAATGATTTCAAATTTGTTGCGCCTTCATAGACGATGTTCTCGAGCTGCCTGCCGACATCCAAAACCTGTCTGCCTTTAAAATTTATCGGGGCGCTAATGTCTGAATTGCCAATTATCAGTTCTACTTCATAATTTGGGTTATTGGAAAACTTGCTGCGGGTTAGCGCGTTTATCAGCCTTAGCTCTCTTTCCAAATCACCTGATAACCGCGAATAGGAATTATCCCAATATATCCGCGTTTTGGTATTGTGAAGTGGGCCTGAAGCCTGCTTTTCATTGCGCCCAAGCGTAAAAGACACAAATTTTTGTCCGTTACTATGCTTTGTAATGACTGGTTTTAGAGGAGAAGCTGGAATACTGAGGACACCTCTCGGATATATGTTCTTGGCACGTACCGAATATTTACTTTTACTCTCACTGGTGCGTATCCAGCTGCCACTGGGTAAGCTAGCACGTTCGACACTACAGGCCTCGCCCTCAATCGTAATGGTCATTTCGCCAATCTTGCCTGTGCCGCCAAATGGCAATTCATAATGTCCAGAGAGCAAAGGCGTTACGAATTCCACGGCAAAGTGCCGATTGTCCTTGGAAGCTATCGGATAGATGCGCGTGCGGTAAGTGTTGGCACCAATAGTTTCCGCAAGCCCTGGATCAATATTTTCGGTGACCTTGTCGGTATAGGCTTTCTCGCCGCGCTCTTTGGCAATAATAACGCCGTCGACTAATACACCTTCTATGTCCAGTGCATAGCCGTTGACAATGGAGCCGCCCGGCATAATAAGGCGAAAATCGCCTTCTAGCTCATCCTCATCGGTTGGATTATAAACGGTCGCTTCTATACGGGTTTGCGCGAAACCACCGACAATATTTACATGGACGTCGAGTTTTTTGAATTTGAGCGTATGGGCGGGCAGATCTTGTATGCTCTCTGCATCATCGTCCCAACCGCGAGAGGCTATCACCGGGTTTAAATCTGCGGCATTGGCATAGCCGCAGTAAAACAAAATCGTAGCCAACCAATAAACAATTACCCGCATAACAAAGCCTCCAGCTATAATCTCAAATATTTGTTTATCATATGCAAAGTCTGACACCAAGCCCGCACTGTAGCTAGCTTTTAGGTTTGTCCGGTTTTCATAGCACATTGATTGTCCGCTTTGATTGTCCGCTTTGATTGTTGCTGAACTGTGGATATGTGGTCAAGGGCTACTTGGCCCTTGTCCATCATATCCACAGATTTTCGGGCGCTAAAACGGTTGGCGTCCGGAAATTCTTGTCCTTGTT
>JAKIUV010000102.1 GCA_021647375.1 Robiginitomaculum sp. | reverse complement strand
TTTGTCCTAACGCCCAGACCCCTGCCAGAGTAGTTACCGCACCAAATGCCGCCCATGCAATGCCTTTAGGCAGTCCTCGCGGTGTTGTGTTCGCCGCTGGCTTTGATAAATCCACCTCGCCCGCCGCCCATGCTTTGGCAAGGGCGGCCACATTATCGGCGGCGTCCGGCATGGCGCGTAAGGTTTTTTGGGCGCGGCGCAAATCTTTCATAAAATCAGCAATGCGCCCTTCTGCGCCTAGCTCGCGGCGCAAGCTTGCTTCGACCACAGGGCGGGATGCTTCCCACATATCAAAGGCCGGGTCGAGCCTACGTGCCACCCCCTCGGCCTGCATCATGGTTTTTTGTAACATGATAAGCTGCGGCTGCATTTTCATATCAAAAATATCTGTGATTTCGAACAATTGTAACAAGACTTTAGCCATGGAAACTTGGTCTGAGGTTTTGCCAAAAATCGGCTCACCTACAGCCCGCAAGGCGGACGCGAAATCTTCCACAGTATGATGAGCGGGCACATAGCCAGCTTCGAAATGTATTTCGGCGATACGGTGATAATCACGCATTAAAAACCCGTACAGGATTTCGGCATGGAAGCGTTGCTCGGCCTCACTGAGGCGTCCCAAAATACCAAAGTCCAATAATACCAATTGACCGTCTTCATCGACAATGAGATTGCCTTCGTGCATATCAGCATGAAACACCCCGTAATCAAATGCGCATGTCAAAAAACTCTGAATAACCTTCACGGCCAAAGCCGGACGGTCAATTGCCGGGTCGCTAAGCAGCGTGTCGCTAGAGAATGCGGTGCCGTCTATCCACTCCAGCACCAACACATTCTTGGAGCTAAATTGCCAGTAAATTTCCGGCACCCGGAACAGACCTGTATCTTCTGCCGCTTCGCCGATTTCGCTGGCAGCCGCCGCTTCGAGCCGTAAATCCAGCTCCAGCATGACGGCGCGGTTGGCAGTTTCAACAAATAATTTCGGGCCGAGACGCCGGGATGCAGGCACAAAAAATTCGCCCAATGCCGCCACCATGCGCAGCACATCCATATCCTTTGCCATATTGGTATGTATGTTGGGGCGCAGAATTTTTACCGCGACGATCTCGCCGCTTAACAATTTAGCTTGGTGAACCTGCGCCACAGATGCAGCCGCCTTGGGTTCTGAAAATGTTTCGAACAATTCTTGCCAAGGTTTGCCAAATTCTTTCTCTATCCGCTCTACGGCCTTGTCCCGCGAAAACGCTGGTACTTGGTCCTTCAAACGCGACAGACCTTTGGTAAATTCAGGGTCGAGCATGTCGGAACGGGTTGCCAATATTTGCCCGACTTTAATATATGCCGGGCCAAGTTTCTCCAGCGCACGAGCAAAGCGCTCGCCGGGGTTTTGCGCCCATCCTTTTTTTTTGGTACGCACGGCAAATAAACGCGAAACCCAACCAACAAACCGCATAAACCAAGGCACATTCCGCGCGTATTCCGCAGGGATCAAAGCATCATGCCGCGCCAACACAAAAGCGGTTTTGAGCAGGCGAAAAAATGTAAACAAGGTTCTCATGGCGGTGTCTTAGCAGAGCCGGAATTCAAAAGCGAGAGGGTGTTTTGCCGCTTATGTTCATTGATTAGAGAATTTATGTAACGGGTCTTGGTTGGCACCGAGTATCCGCTCGATGCGAATATAGTCTTTGTAGATACGGTAATATAATACATGCTCTTGCACAGGGAAACGTCTCAAATTGCCGCGCACCTGGTTATATTCACGCCCGATTTTTGGAAATTGACAAATAGTTGCCACCCCTTCGCGCAAAAGCTGCTTGTACCGTTTAACCTGCTCTAAACCAAAACTTTCCCGCGTATATTCTGCAATCCTGAGCAAGTCATGTTGTGCATTCAGGGAGTATTCATATGATAACATTATGCGGTTTTTTTCATTTTAGCTTCGGCTCGCTGCACACCTTCCGCCCAAATTTCGTCGAATGTCCGGGTTGATGTACCGCTGTTCTCCGCCGCTATAATCATCTCGCGTAGTTCGCTCTCAGCGCGCCTAAGGTCTTCATCCCGGCGCATTAAATCTCGGATATACTCGCTATCATTGCCGTAATCGCCGCTTTCGACACGGGATTTTATCCAAGCATCCATTTTCTCAGTAACCGTTATCGTCTTGCGTACCATGGCCATAATTTTTCTCCGCTATCCTCTAAGTATGATATTATCATACAATATCATACTTTACGGAAAATGTAAATCAGTATTCAGGGGCGCTTACTCCCCCAACTGCTGCACAAAGAAATCTAGGATTTGTTGGTCGCGGTGGATTTTGTTGGCTTTGGTTCTGAAGCCATGCTTTTCGCCGGGATAGGTCATAACCTGCATGTTTTGGGCGCCGCGCTTTTGCATCTCGGCCATCAGCTTGATGGAATGCCTGAACACAACATTATCATCAGCCATGCCGTGGATGAGCAAAAACGGCTCGGTTAGCCCGTCCAAATGCGGAAATACGGACGCGGTTTCATATGCGCCTTTGGTATAGTTGATATTGTCCGAGCGAGGGTCGCCAAGGAAACGCTCGGTATAGGCCGTGTCGTATAATGCCCAATCGGTGACGGGCGCACCTGACACCCCGGCCTTGTAGTGATCGGTTTGGGCGAGCATGTGTAGGGTCATATACCCCCCGTAAGACCAACCATAAACACCCATGCGCTCCGCATCAACATAGGGCAAATTTTTCAAAAATTCCGCGCCGACGGATTGGTCAATGACTTCGGTTTTGCCCATGGAGCGGTAGAGATGATCTTCGAAGACCTTGCCGCGCTTGGTGGCGCCGCGATTGTCCATTTGAAACACCACAAAGCCGTTATCCGCCAGCATTTGCGCCAGAAATATTTTACTATTCCAACCTTTATCGACGCGCTGCACACCGGGCCCGCCGTAAACAATGGTCACGGCGGGGCGTTTCTCACCCGGTTTTATGTCGGCGGGTTTATACAGCATATAGTCCATCATTGTGCCGTCCGCTGCCGCCAATTGACCGAACTCTGGCGTTACATGAGACGCCAAATAAGGCGCATAGGCATGCCCACTATCCAATTTATTTTCGTTGAGCCAGATGAGCGGCGTACCGTCGCTCTTATAAGCACGGGTCTGGGGCGGTGATGATTTGGTTGAGCTTGTGCCGATATATGCGGAACAATTTGTGGCAAAACTAGCGCTGTGAATGCCTGCACCTTTAGACAATTGCGTCAGGTTATCGCCGTTAAAACCGATGCTGTAAATATGTTGCTCCAGCGCCGTGTCTTGCCAGCCTGTGAAATAAATTTTTTGTCCCGCCTCGTCGATACAATTGACCTTGGAAACTGGCCACTCTCCCTTGGTGATTTGCACCGGTGGTTTGCCCATTTGTCCGTAGCGGTAGATGTGCCAAAAGCCGCTACGCTCGCTTGACCAGAGGAAGCCGCCGTCGTCCAGCGCTTTGAAATCGCCGCGCACATTGATCCAAGTCTTGCTAGTTTCCTCAAACACCAAGCGGCTCGTACCCGTTGCCGGATCAACATCAAGCATTTTCAACGACTTCTGATCCCGCGATAATATGGCAACATACATATGCCGCCCGTTTTTGCTCCAATAGACCCGCGCGAGATATATGTCTTTGTCATCACCAATATCGGCCCAGACTGCATCACCGCCCAAAAGCGGCTTTATGGCCAGCTTTACCGTGGCATTATCCGTGCCCGCAAATGGATAGCGTTGTGCGACATTTTCTATGCCGTCGGCGCTATATTCTATCCGGTGTTCAACAGCGATGGGGCTTTCGTCGATTTGCGAATATGCAATGTGCATTTCGGTGGGCGATACCCAATATCCGGTGGAGCGGGCTAGTTCTTCCTGAACCACGAAACTAGCCGTCGCATTGCGCACCAAATCATTAGCACCAAAGGACAGTCGACGTTCCCGACCATTAGAAAACCGCGTCATATAGAGATCATTATCCCGCACATAGCTGACAAATTCGCCGGAACCTGAAATCCGCGCATCGGTTTCGAACCCGTCCGTATTGGTGACTTGTACCGCCTTGCCGCTCTCTAGATTATAGACGAAAACATCGCCGCCCAAGGGAAACAAAATCTGTTTACCTGCACTGTCCCAACTATAGGAAACAATGCCCGCACCTTTTTCGCGCATACGTTCACGGCGGTTTTTTTCTTCTGCGGAGAGGACTTCTGGCGCTCCTAATAAATCGGTAGAACTGACCAGGCGTTTCCCTTTCCCCGTCGCTAAATCATAAGCCCATAAATCCTGTTGGGTAAAATCATCTTCGCGGCCTTGTAAAACCGTGACCATTTTCCCGTCCGGCGAAATACGCGCTTTCTTCAAGCTTGACCCTGACAAAGACGGGTCGGAATTGATGATGGCGGGCGTGAGGTCACCAACTTTTACAGTGTTTGTTGCGGATATGGGTGTTTCGGTTCGTTTATTACAAGCCGTCAAAGCCGTAGCTGCCAATAATCCTGTCAGTAAAATGCGCATAATTCCCTCATGTTTGGTTTTGCCTATTGTCGCAGGGGCGTATAAAGAATGCAAGTAAGGAGCCAACCTATTTTGGAGAACGCATGCAGTGCTATGATGTATTTAACGGAGACGCTGACGGTATTTGTGCGCTGGTGCAATTGCGCCTGAACGATGCAGAAATGAACGATGCAGAAAATGCGGACGGGGTAGAGGCGCGCCCAGATGAGACCGTTTTGGTCACAGGGGTCAAACGCGACATCAATTTATTAGACCGTGTGACGGCCAAGGACGGCGATATTGTAACCGTTCTGGATATTTCAATGCGCACAAATGCAGATGATGTACGCAGATTGTTAGCTGCCAATGCAAATATATTTTATGTGGATCATCACAATCCCGGCGATATTCCCAAGCATGGGAATTTACATGCAATTATTGACACAAAACCAAATACATGCACCTCACTATTGGTGGATGATTGGCTTGAAGGCGCTTACCGCGCATGGGCGGTGGTCGCCGCATTTGGGGATAATCTAGCAGACGCAGCTATTGCCGCTGCCCGCACATTAGATATAAGCGCGGATAAACTGGCCAAGCTTAAATCCCTCGGAGAGCTGATAAATTATAACGCCTATGGCCGCGATATATCTGATCTGCATTTCACGCCGAAACATTTGTATCAACAATGTGTACAATATAAAACACCGGGCGCGTTTCTATTGGGCAAACCAGAGATTTTCGAAAAACTGGAGACGGGCTATGCTGAAGATATGCGAAGAGCCAGAAACTGCGGTTTTGCCGCGCCTTGTGTCAGCATTTTGGACGATGCCCCATGGGCGCGGCGCATATCGGGCAGTTACGGCAATATCCTGAGCGTGGAAAACCCCGCGCAAGCCCATGCCGTTCTGACCCACAACGGAAATGATGGCTATTTGATTTCTGTCCGCGCGCCGAAAGCAAACCCCCACGGCGCAGACAAGTTCTGCCTGAAATTCCCGACAGGCGGTGGCCGCACCGCAGCCGCAGGCATCAACCATTTACCCAAGTGTGAATTGGACAGTTTTTTGGCAGTTTTTGGAAAGGCTTTTTAAGGCAGTAAACGCCGCATCATCTTCGCATAAGCCCGCCCAGAATACCGCGGACGATTTGGCGACCTATCTGGGAGCCTATTGTACGGGCGATTTGTTTGGTGCCTGTTTCCCATGCGGATTGACGTTTACGACCTCGCCCACTAGAGCGTTTTGCTGGCTTCTTTTTCGCTTTGGCTTTTGCTGCTTTCTCTTTAGCGGCCTTGACCTCTTCCGCCGCTATGGCCTCAGCGATTTTTTTGCGTTTTTCTGTCAGCACTTCATAGGCGGATTTGCGGTCTATGGGCGCGTCGTATAGGGAACCAACTGGCGAGCGCGACATGACCGTCTTGCGCTCTGGTTTAGTCGCAGGGCCAAGGCGAGAGCTAGGGGGGCGTATAAGCGTCTGCCCGACAATTTGCGGGCGGCCTTTGGCGTCGAGCATTGAGACCAGAGCCTCCCCCACGCCGAGGTCTGAAATAACATCTTCGGTTTTAAAGGCCGGATTACGGCGGAACGCTTGGGCTGATGACTTGATAGCCTTTTGCTCTTTGGGCGTATAGGCGCGCAGGGCGTGTTGGATGCGGTTGCCGACTTGGCTAAGCACACTATCGGGGATGTCGGTCGGGTTTTGGGTGACAAAATATATGCCGACACCTTTAGAACGAATGAGCCGCGCCACTTGTTCAATTTTTTGCACCAATGCCTTGGGCGCATCTTCAAACAATAAATGGGCTTCATCAAAGAAAAAAGCGATAATCGGTTTATCAGGGTCACCAATTTCCGGCAACTCTTCAAACAGCTCGCTGAGCAACCACAGCAAAAACGTCGAATACAGGCGCGGATTGTTAATCAATTCTTGGGCGTCCAATACGCTGATAATACCGTTACCACTCATATCCGTGCGCATTAAATCAGAAAGTTTCAGCGCAGGTTCGCCGAAGAACATATCGGCTCCGTCGCGCTCCAATACCAACAGATTGCGAATGATTGCGCCAACGGATTGAGACGAAATATTACCGTATTCATAGATCAAGTCTTTGCGGTTTTCAGAGACAAAGGTCAGTGTGGCTTTGAGGTCCTTAAGATCAAGCAAAGGCCAGTCATTGTCCTCGGCCACATCAAAGGCAATGGCCATGACGCCTTCTTGCACGTCAGTTAAATCCATCAAGCGCGACAGAAGTGTCGGCCCCATTTCGGTGATGGTGGTGCGCACCCTATGGCCGTTCTTACCGTACAAGTCCCAAAACATGGTCGGGAAAGCGCGATAAGTATAATCCGCAAGTCCGATTTTCTCGGCCCGCGAAATCAGTTTTTCGTGCAGTTTGTGATCCTTGCTCCCGCTTTGGGAAATCCCCGACAAATCCCCTTTAACGTCAACCGCAAATACCGGAACCCCGGCCTTTGAGAACCCTTCGGACAATATCTGCAAGGTAACCGTCTTCCCCGTCCCCGTAGCCCCCGCAATCAAGCCATGCCGATTAGCCCGGTGCAATAAAAGCTCCTGTCGCTTCCCGTCCGTATCCGTTCCGATGAATATGCTGGTCATGTGTGTCTCTTCCTTTAATGTTTTCAATAGCACGTAGTAATCGCGCATCAAACACAAAAACACGCTTCACCCACACACAACGCCATTACTCGAAACGCATGTTAATTGGAGTTTTAAAATTGTTTATATGTAGTCAAGCCACAATCCATCAATACATTCTCATTAATACAGGTAGATGGTGTTCCTAGAGGAGTTGGAGCCGTTGCATTAAGAGAAATTAAATCAAATTCGTGTATTGAATTAATATTGAAATTAATCTGGTGGTAATTATGGTAGACAAGTTAGAACTTTCCGACTTCATGCGGGTTCATAAATATTCTCTAAGAATTTTGGCATCATTTCCATTATTATTTATTTTTTTAGCCAGCGGTGAAGCACTACAACACTCATATGAGAGTTTTCTGGGCATGTTTAATGGATTGGAGCAATTTCGACATTTTCAAAATGACCCAACTAGGCTTTCTTTTGGTGCCTTGAAAGCTTTTATTCTTCTTTCCGCACTGTTGACAATTCCCCGGGTATTGTTTCATTTTGACAAGGGTTATTCTGCACTTTGGCTTGATAAAAAAGCCCTTAGAAAACTAATAAATTTGTTTGCGTGCCTTTTGTCAAGGGCGGAGTAAAATCAGGCCATGTGGCGGCGTAAAAGTCTACCAGTACGCTGTGCTTAAATGATGTGATAAAGGGGCCAATTGGCCCCTTTATCACATTAGTTTCTTTCTTACCTTTGTT
>JAKIUV010000101.1 GCA_021647375.1 Robiginitomaculum sp. | reverse complement strand
TGGGTATCGGTGCGCAAAAAACTGAAGTGGCGGCTGAGCAGGTCGGCGCAATAACAATCATCCCGCCGCCAGAAACTGTGGTGAAAAGAAGCCAGACCGACACAAGCCCACATCCAGACAAGAAAAAACCGCCCTAGCTGGCACTCTTTCTGGCTTCCTGGCTGGCAATGGCGACGCGCCAAAACAAACCGTCAATCCATCCGGACATGGCGCAATTGCTGCTGGGGGCAACACAATAAGCGCCTTTGCAAGGATTTCTTAAGGATAGCTATGGAAAATTACGTCTACATAACTTACGAATCGCTATTTCCCATACCCAAAACTGAGACCACGCCGAGACCATCATGACCAAAGCACCAGACATACAAGACGAATTTTACCGCATCAAAAAACTGCCGCCCTATGTGTTTCAGGAGGTGAATGCCCTGAAAGCCAAATTACGGAGCGAAGGGGCGGATATTATCGATTTTGGTTTTGGCAATCCTGACCTGCCGACCCCCCGGCATGTGATTGATAAACTGATCGAAACTGTGCAAAAACCAAACACTACGGGCTATTCAGCTTCGCGCGGCATTTTAGGGCTACGCCAAGCCTGCGCCCGTTATTACAAACGGCGCTTTGATGTGGAACTTGACCCTGAGGACGAGATCATCGCGACGATCGGCTCCAAAGAAGGGTTCGCCAATCTAGCACAAGCTATCACTGCACCCGGCGATATTATCTATGCGCCCGACCCGTCTTACCCGCTCCATGCTTACGGCTTCATCATAGCGGGCGCTGAAATTCAGGCTATCCCGGCGATAACGGCAGATCAATATCTGGCCGGAATAAAGGCTACTTTGGCGCGCGCTGATAAACGCCCTATCGCCATTGTCGTCTGCTTCCCGTCCAACCCGACGGGGCATGTTGCTGATCTGGATTTCTACGCCGAGATTGTCGCCATTGCCAAAACCCACGGCACTTTAATCCTGTCCGACTTGGCCTATTCCGAGATTTACTTCACCGCACCGCCGCCGTCTATTTTCCAAATACCCGGCGCCCGCGATATTGCGGTTGAGACCATATCCCTATCCAAAACCTATTCTATGGCCGGTTGGCGCATGGGGTTTGCCGTCGGCTCCAAACGGCTAATCGCCGCCCTCGCAAGGGTAAAATCCTATCTGGATTACGGTGCCTTTACCCCCATTCAAGTGGCCGCCTGCGCCGCGCTCGACGGCCCCCAAGACTGCGTCGCTGAAGCCCGGGAAACCTACAGGGCGCGGCGTGATGTTTTGGTAGATAGTTTTGCCCGCGCCGGGTGGGCAATCACACCGCCCGATGCCTCTATGTTTGTCTGGGCTGAATTACCAAATGCCTATAAATCTATGGGATCATTGGAGTTTTCCAAACGCTTGATGATAGAGGCCAGTGTCGCGGTTTCCCCAGGTGTCGGCTTTGGCGCCAACGGAGAGGGCTATGTTCGCATGGCCGTAGTCGAAAACGAGCAACGCATAAGGCAAGCCGCCCGCAACCTCAAACAATTTTTAAATGCAGAAAATTAAGGCGCAACGCTTACAGGGCGAAGACGGCGCTTACGCGGCATGAAGCGGTAAAACACATGGGTGTCGTATTGGCGGAGTTTGCGCAAGGACGGCGCCCACTTTGGGCTAACACCCGTAGTGTGGTAATGGGTCGCCCGGTTGGTGATCGGGGCGCTAGCACCCATCATCATATGTTTGGCAATAGTTTGCGCTTTTGCCCAATGCTTGCCATAAGGCAGTTTGGCATTAGAGCCATCGCACGCAAATGAAAACTGGCAACCTGTCGTGCGTTCTGCACCTTGGTATACAACTGAACATACGGTGCTCGGGAAAGCTTTGTGACCTACACGGTTAAGCACGACTTCGGCCACAGCTTTTTGGCCAGCGATAGTTTCGGAGCGGGCTTCGTAGTAAATAGCTTCGGCCAAGCAATTGGTTTCCTGCGCCGCATATTTAGCGCGAGCAATCATTGTGCCTGCATTTTGTGGGATGTCGAATGTGGATTTATAGTCCAGCATATATGGGTTGGTAATTGTTACGTCCAAATGCTGCTCGGCCAATGATTTGGCCAAGTTGGATGTAGAGTAATACTCCAAACCGACATTGTGTAGATTGCTAGCCCGGGCTTGCCATTTAGCCTGATCTTTAAAGTCGGTCGATGCGTCAGCGAGCTTAGGCAAGCCGATAACGGTGGCCAGCACCACTGTGGCAGCAAGTCCCCAACCGAGGAATATTTGATAGTTCTTCTTCATTTCGCGCCCTCATATATACATCACAGCGATTCGTGCAAGTAATGATTCGTTAAGCCTTGTGAACCTGCCAGATGGGTTCTTAACAGTTCGTTTACAAGTTCCCGTACTGCTTTTGATTAGAATTAGCATACTAATCGCAGGCATTCCGTGAGATATATCACGCAAGACCCATGCCAAAACGCAGGATATGCGAAAAATCAAATAATTTGAAGATTATTGTGATTTAGCCCGCTCAGCGGCCCGAACAGCAGATTGCCCCGCCGCCAATCTAGCAATCGGCACGCGGTAGGGGGAACAAGACACATAATCCAGCCCTACGCGGTGGCAAAAATCAATGCTTGCCGGGTCGCCGCCGTGTTCGCCGCATATACCGAGCTTAATATCGGCACGGGTTTCACGTCCGCGTTCCACGGCGATTTTGATGAGATCACCCACACCCTCTTGGTCGAGGGTCACGAACGGGTCTTTCTCGACAATACCCTGCGCCACATAATCCGGTAAAAACCGCCCGGCGTCGTCGCGCGATAGTCCGAATGTGGTCTGGGTTAAATCGTTAGTGCCGAACGAGAAGAACGCGGCTTGATTGGCAATATGCCCGGCTTGTAAGGCGGCGCGGGGTAGTTCAATCATCGTACCGATAATATAGGTGACGGGCGCATCGGTTTCCTTGGCCACATCATCGGCCACAGCTTCGATAGCGTCTTTGAGGATTTTCAGTTCTTTTTCAGACGAAACAAGCGGGATCATCACTTCGGCTACCGGGTTGGTGCCCGTCTCGGCAAAGACCAAGGCTTGGGCTTCAAAAATTGCCCGCGCCTGCATTTCGTAAATCTCCGGGTAGGAAATACCGAGACGACAGCCCCTATGGCCGAGCATAGGATTAGTTTCGTGGAGTTCTTTAGCCCGCTCCATCAGCTCGCTGGCGGATAACCCAGTGGCTTCGGCAACGGCTTTCACATCCGCTTCACCGTGGGGTAAAAACTCATGCAAAGGCGGGTCTAGCAAACGTATAGTACAAGGCAGTTCGCCCATAATGCGGAATATGGCCGCGAAGTCTTCGCGCTGTACGGGCAGGATTTTCGCGAGTGCCGCCACGCGTCCGGCCTTGTCGGATGCCAATATCATTTCACGGAAATGCGCCAAGCGCGAGGCTTCGAAAAACATGTGTTCGGTGCGGCAAAGGCCGATACCCTCTGCGCCAAAGCCTTTGGCTGTTTCAACGTCCGTCGGCGTTTCTGCGTTGGTGCGTATACCCAGCGTGCGGGCGGCGTCGGCCCACCCCATGAGCGTAGAGAAATCACCGCTCATTTCCGGCTGTACCATATCGACCGCGCCCGCGAACACTTGGCCGCTCGCCCCGTCTACTGTGACGATTTCGCCTTTTTTGACCACGCGTCCAGCCACGGAAAAGGCTTCTGCTGCGTAATCAATGCGCATACTGCCCGCGCCAGAAACGCACGGCGTGCCCATGCCCCGCGCCACCACGGCGGCGTGGGATGTCATGCCGCCTCTTGCCGTCACAATAGCTTCGGCGGCATGCATACCGTGAATATCTTCGGGGCTGGTTTCCGTGCGCACCAGAATGACTTTATGGCCGGCACGGGATAATATTTCCGCTTCATCGGAGGAGAACACCACTTCGCCAATGGCCGCGCCCGGCGATGCGGGCAAGCCCATGACCAGTAAATCACGCTTGGCCTTTGGGTCCAGCGTCGGGTGCAAAAGCTGGTCTAGCGACATTGGCTCGATGCGCAGCACGGCTTCGTCTTGAGAAATCAACCCCTCACTTGCCATATCAACGGCAATCTTAATCGCAGCCTTGGCGGTGCGTTTACCCACGCGGGTTTGCAGCATCCACAATCGGTTGTCCTCGACGGTAAATTCGATGTCTTGCATGTCGCGGTAATGGGATTCCAGCTTATCAAATACGGCGGCCAGCTCTGCGAACACGGTTGGCATGGCTTCTTCCATGCTGGGTTCGGTTTCGCCCATGCTCTCGCGGGATTTTTTAGTCAAGGTTTGCGGTGTGCGAATGCCCGCCACCACGTCCTCACCCTGGGCGTTGATCAGAAACTCTCCGTAATACTCGTTATTGCCCGTGCTTGGGTCGCGGGTAAAGGCCACGCCCGTGGCCGAGCTATCGCCCATATTGCCGAACACCATGGCTTGGACATTCACCGCCGTCCCCCAGCTTTCTGGAATATCGCTGAGCTTGCGGTAGGTGATAGCCCGGTCAGTCATCCAGCTATCGAACACGGCTGAAATAGCCTGCCAAAGCTGTTCATCCGGGTTTTGCGGAAAATCGCGGCCAAGTTCTTCGCGCACAGCGGCTTTATAGTTTTCAATCACACCGCGCCAATCATCGGCGGTCATTTCCGTGTCGGACATATAGCCGTTATCGTCTTTGTGGTTCTCTAAAATGTCCTCAAATGTATGATGCCCCATGCCCAACACCACATTGGAATACATCTGAATAAAGCGGCGATAACTATCCAGGGCAAAGCGCATATCGCCGGAATGCTTGGCCAGACCTTTAACGGTTTCATCGTTCAAACCAAGGTTAAGCACTGTGTCCATCATGCCCGGCATAGACGCCCGCCCGCCGGAACGCACGGATAACAAGAGCGGATTATCCGCATTCCCCAAAACCTTACCCGTATCGGCTTCCAGCGTCCGCCCGGCCTGTTCCACTTGGGATTTCAAATCGTCTGGATAGTTTTTACCATTTGCGTAATAAGCCGTGCAAACTTCGGTGGTCAGGGTAAAGCCCGGCGGTACAGGCAAGCCAAGCGCCGCCATTTCCGCCAGATTGGCACCCTTGCCGCCCAAAAGGTTCTTCATGGACGCATCACCGTCCGTACCAGCCGCACCAAATCTATAAACCCATTTTGTCATGTGTTTGTCCTCTAAATTATCCGCTCATACCCAGACACGACTGGGTATCCAGCGCATAAAGAGCGAGCAAAGCTCGCACATTCCTGTTTAAACTGGATTCCGGCTTTTGCCGGAATGAACGGGGCTAATAGGATCGCGTACAATCTCATACAACTTACCCCCTCACCTTGTTCCTCTCCCCATGGGAGAGGAGACGTTGCCTCATCTATCTTCGTTTTTCCAAAAACATTGTCAGCGCGAGTTTCCCTTAACCTCTCCTTTGGGGAGAGGTGCGCGACAGCGCGGTGAGGGGCGTGGATGTCTATGTGATGCAACAATGTATCAACCCTCAACCTTATCAAAATCTGCTATCGTCCCGGCGAGATTACGGATTTTTATTAGAAGTCCCAACCTATTTTCGCGCTCCGCCGCCACATCCGAATTCACAATCACATCATCAAAGAAGGCATCAATGGGCGCCCGTAATCCGGCCAAAGCCGTCATAGCACCTGCATAATCTTCCGATGCCAAAGCTTTCCCGATTAAAGGCCCAGCAGTTTCAAGTGCGCTAAACAGCGCAGTCTCTTGCGGTTGCGTACCAGCACCGGGTTCCACGTCCAGCAAATCACCCTTTTTAGCCTCAGCTTTCAAAATATTAGCCGCCCGTTTATACCCCGCCAAAAGGTTCGCCCCGTCATCGGTGGAGAGGAATGCGCCGAGTGCTTTCACACGGTTTGTGATGTCTACAAGGTCGTCCCCGCCAAGTGCAAACACTGCGTCTATATGGTCATGGGCAACGCCCTCATCGCGCAGATGGACTTTTAGGCGGTCTAGGATGAAATTTGTTAGTTGAGAAATATATCTAGGTGATTTTATCCAGTAATGAATACCATCATTTATTAGCTCGAAAAAGTTATACGTCTTTTTTGTAATTTTTCCATCGAACAGAATAAAGTCCCATTTACCTTCATCCCATTTATTATAACTATACGGCATCAATTCACAGCCCATGAATTTTTGTACCTTTTTATGCACAGCCAACTGGCCATCAAGGTATTCCTTGCTATATCTTTTTTCAGCAATTGCACTTGCCTTTAGTTCTTCATTTTTAGGCAAATCACACCTCAACAAAACTGGAAACCCTATATCGTTTTTCTTGATTAGGGTTCCATCAGATAATTGAATTCCATTTTGCGATATAATGTTACTTAGTACTGACTTGTAGTGACTAGTTAAATCAAATTTAATCCCATTCTCCAAAATAATCCGCACCACCCCAAGCGCAGCTCTACGCAAAGCAAACGGGTCTTTACTCCCGGTTGGCTTCTCGTCTATGGCCCAGAAGCCTACGAGGGTGTCTAATTTGTCTGCTAGGGCTACGGCTACTGCGACTGGATTGGTTGGCACGCGGTCGCTGGGGCCTTGGGGTTTGTAGTGGTCTTCTATGGCTATGGCGATGTCTTTATCGCCGCCCTCTTTTTCGTACATCAGGCGGCCAATTTTGCCTTGTAGGCTGGTGAATTCGACCACCATATTTGTGACGAGGTCGCACTTGGCCAGCTTGGCGGCTTGTTCGGCATTGTTCGGGTCTGCGCCGACTTTAGGGGCTAATTCTCTGGCTAGTGCCGCAACACGTTCGGCTTTGTCTTTGATGGTGCCGAGTTTTTGGTGGAAAATTACGCCGTCTAATTTGTCGTAATTATCTATCAGTTTTTTGCCGTCCCGCACATCTTCGGCTTGGAAGAAGCGGGCATCATCGAGCCGTGCTGAAAGCACCCGCGCATTGCCGCGTGCGATTTCTGCGCCGCCGTCCGGTGCCACCTGATTAGCGACCACAACGAATTTTGCGGCCAGGTTTCCGTCTTTATCGTTGACGGCGAAGTATTTTTGGTGGGTGCGCATGGACAGTTGAATGACCTCCGCAGGCAGTTCGAGGAACTCCGCGTCCATATCGCCCAACAGAACCGTCGGCCATTCGGCCAAGCCTGCGACTTCGGCCAGCAGACCTTCGTCCTCGACCAAGGCCAGTCCGGCATCAGCGCAAAGTTTTTGGGCGTCCCGCAAGATAATGTCTTTGCGCTCGCATGCATCTAAAATCACATGTCCCTTGGTCTCCAGGGTGTTTTTATAAGCCTTAAAATTGGTCACGCTAAACGGCCCCGCGCCCATACGGCGGTGGCCGTGGGTGATGTTGCCGCTGTCAATACCGCCGACAGTGAACGGCACGACCTTGCCGTCCAACACACACAGAATTGACGTCAAAGGCCGCACCCAGCGGAATGTGGTCGCACCCGATTTCATAGATTTCGGCCACGGGAATTTGGCCATAATCTCCGGCACGACTTCGGCGATTATCTCGCTAGCCTCCCTGCCCGGCTTTTCCAAGACGGCGACATAGTATTCGCCCTTTTTATCGCTACGGGTTTCCGCCTGAGATATATCCGTTAGCCCCGCCCCCCGCATAAACCCGGCCAAAGCTTGCTCCGGCGCACCCACGCGCGGGCCTTTGCGTTCTTCGCGCACGTCCGGAGATTGCGCAGGCACATCGGCTACAAATACCAAACGGCGTGGCCCGCTAAAACTGTGGACATTATCAACACTAAGTCCGGATTTTTCCAAAGCCGCCGACAGCAACCGCGCCAAATCCGCCCCCGCCTTAACCTGCATCCGCGCCGGAATTTCTTCACATAAGATTTCGAGTAGGAGTTCAGACATAATTTCGTTTTCCCATTTGACACCTTACCCCCTCACCTTGTTCCTCTCCCCATGGGAGAGGAGACGTTGGCTCGTATTTCATATTTTTATTGAGAATACCTTGGAATGGCGGCAATCCTAACTTCGCCCATAGGGAGAGGTGCGCGACAGCGCGG